>JAIQFL010000481.1 GCA_020073365.1 Terriglobia bacterium
TGCTGGGCGACGGTCTGCGCGACGTGCTCGATCCGCGCATGCGCCGAGGTGGTGCCGATGCCGGGTGAATTGCTGTCGGTGCGCGATCTGTCCGTGTCGTTCGTCACCGAGGGCGGCACGGCGCGCGTGCGTCGACGGAGCCCCAAAGGACGCCGCCGCGAGTGCCGAAGTAGATACCGGCGGGATCCAGCGAGTCTGTCGTCATGGCGTCTCGCAGCACAGTCTCGAACGCTCCCTTCTGCGGCAAGCCGCGCGTCATTGCCTCCCAGGAAGCGCCTGCGTTGCGCGTGCGGTAAACCCGCAGGCGCCCCTCCGGCGTGCACCGGAACTCATCGGATTCCACCGGCAGGATGTAGACGCAATCGGGGTTTCGCGGATGCATCACCATCGGAAAACCAAAATCCGAGGGCACTCCGTTGGCGATGTCCCGCCAGGTTTCGGCCGCATCGTCGGAGCGATACAGGCCCCAGTGATTCTGCAGACCCGTATGCTTCGCAACGCGGATTAGCATCTTGTGGCCCATTCGGCACTGTCATGAAATGCGAACTCGTAGTGGGCCAGCCCTCGCGCGCCAAAAGCCTGTGGGAACCCGCTTGGCGCTTGACACGCCAGCCGATGCGCTCTAAAGCGGCCAGCACACGGCGTGCTTTAGTCGCCGGTCAGTTGCTCACTGAGCACCAGAAACGAAACGTTCAGGGCCGACGGCGGCAGCTCGCCATGCTTGATCCGGTCGGCGATCACTTCGATGGCAAGCCTCTCGGTGCTGCTGATGGCCTCCTCGCGCGTCTCCCCATAGGTCATAACACCGGGCAGTTCCAACGCCTCGGCGATCCACCGGCCGTCATCTTCCCTGTCGAGCTCGATAGAGAGGTGCACCTCCTCATTGTACCCGTTGCGGCGGCCATTTCCCGATATAATGCAACAGATTATGGCCAGCTTTGCGCGCGGCGATCGGCTCGGCCCGTATGAAACTCTCGACGCCATCGGCGCCGGTGGCATGGGCGAAGTGTGGAAGGCGCGGGACACGCGGCTGGACCGCATCGTCGCCGTCAAGACTTCCAAGGAGCAGTTTTCGGAACGCTTCGAGCGCGAGGCGCGGGCCGTCGCCGCGCTGAATCATCCCCACATCTGCCAGCTTTACGATGTCGGACCCAACTACCTGGTGATGGAGTTCATCGAGGGCGCGCCGCTGAAGGGGCCGCTCGCGATCGAGAAGGCGGTCGAGTATGCGGGGCAGATCCTGGAGGCGCTGGACGCGGCGCATCGCAAGGGGATCACGCATCGCGACCTGAAGCCGGCAAACATCCTGGTCACCAAACACGGGATCAAGCTGCTGGACTTCGGGCTGGCGAAGCAGAGCGGTCCGCTACAGCAAACCGACGCCACCCTGACCGAGGCGCTGACCCAGCGAGGGGCGATCGTGGGGACGCTGCAATACATGTCGCCGGAGCAGTTGCAGGGGAAGGAGACGGACGCGCGGAGCGATCTGTTCGCCTTCGGCTGCGTGCTGTACGAGATGCTGACGGGGAAGCGGGCGTTTGAAGGAGAGAGCGCGGCGAGCGTGATCGCGGCGATTCTGGAAAGGCAGCCTGCGCCGCTGACGGGTGCGCCACCGCTGGAGCGGGTGGTGCGGCGGGCGCTGGCGAAGGATCCCGATCAGCGGTTTCAAAGCGCGCGCGATTTGAAGGCGGCGCTCACCTGGGCGATGGAACAGGCGCCACCATCGACCGCAGTCAAGCCGGTGCGTCGCTGGCAGTGGATTGCCGGGGCGGCTCTGGTGGCGATCGGCGCCCTGGCCGGCTGGGGCGTCTCACACTTCCGCCAGCCACTCGCAGACGACCGCGTGTTCCGTCTCCAGATCGATCCGCCCGAGGGCGGCCAGTTCACCTTCGGAGTCGCCACAGGCGGCATCGCTTTGTCGCCCGATGGCCGGACCGCCGCCTTTGTCGCTTCGGGCAACGGGAAGAACGGTCTGTGGATCCGTCCGCTGGACGGCACCGCGGCGCGGCTGATCGCGGGAACGGAAGACGCTCGGTATCCCTTCTGGTCCCCAGACGGCAAGTCCCTTGCCTTTTTCACGGCAAGCCAGTTGAAACGAGTCGATCTGGCCGGCGGGACTCCGTCCGTGATCTGCGGTGTGTCTTCGTCCCCCAAGGGCTACACGGCACAAGGCCGCGGCGGGGCATGGACCCGCGACGGTCACATCCTGTTTGGAGCGCTATCCTCCGGCTTGTTCCAGGTGTCGGCGAACGGTGGAACGCCCTCCCCGCTCACTGCGCTCGATGCTTCAAGCGGTGAGATTTCGCATCGTTGGCCGCAGGTGCTTCCCGGGGGACGATTCCTGTATCTGGTCAGAAGCGACAAGGCCGAGAATACCGGCATTTATGCGGCCTCGTTTGCCAAGCCCGGGGAGCGCGTACGGCTGCTGAACACTGAGACCAACGGAGTGTACGCACCCGGCGGCAATGGCAAGGACTACCTGCTATGGATGCGTGCCGGAACCCTGGTCGCCCAGGAGTTTGATTTGACCTTGGCACATCCCAACTCGCCGGGGAACCCCTTGTGGTAGCCGATCCAGTCGCCGCGAGTGGGCTCGTAGGCAAAATGCATGTAGCAGCCTCGGCCCCCGGTGTCCTGCTATATGGCTCCTCCAGCACCTTCAGCCAACTCACCTGGTTCGATCGCGCGGGAAACAATGTGGGAGTAGTGGGTGAACCAGGCGAATACCCCATGTTGCGCCTCTCGCCGGACGGACGGCGTGTTGCGGTCGCACGTGTCCGCGCCGGGAGCTCCGATCTCTGGCTGCTCGATGTGGAGCGCCGTGGTGTTGCCAGCAAGTTGACCAGTTCGGGCGCGAACACCTTCCCTGTCTGGTCGCCTGATGGCCGGACAATTGTGTTCAGTTCCGGCCTGCTGCGGGGCCTGTTTCGCAAGGAGTCGAGCGGTGCCGGGAACGAGCAGCGCCTCACCCAGTCCCCTATCAATCAATTTGGCAACGACTGGTCGCGCGACGGGCGCTTCGTCCTATACGAGGAAATCACTCCCGATAGCGGGAGGGACCTGTGGGTTCTTCCGGTTACCTCCGAAGGCAACCGAACCCCTGCCGGAACGCCCAGTGCCTACGTGCGAACACCGTCCTATGAGCGGCACGGTCGTTTCTCGCCGGAATCACCGCCGCGTTGGGTTGCCTACCAGTCGGACGAGACCGGCCGGAACGAAGTCTACATCCAGGCATTTCCGGAGCCGCGCGGCCCAATTCCCATTTCGACCGGTGGCGGGCAATATCCGGCATGGGGAGCGGGCGGACGCGAGTTGTTCTACGTGTCGCCGGACAACAAGCTGATGGCGGTGAGCCTGAAGCTCGGAGGCGATTCCGTGGTGCCCTCGACGCCGCGCGAGCTGTTCCCTCTGCCCATAGTCGACACTGGCCGGCCGCCCTATGACGCCGCCTCGGACGGCCAGCGCTTCCTGGTGCGCGCCACTCCCGGACAGGCCGGTCAGTCGCTGACCGTGATTGTCAACTGGCCGGCGCTGTTGAAGAAGGGGCCGGGTGCGCCATGACGCGCGGCGAACGGCTCGGCCCATACGAGACCCTCGAGGCCATCGGCGCCGGGGGCATGGGCGAGGTATGGAAGGCGCGGGACACGCGGCTCGACCGCATCGTCGCCATCAAGACTTCCAAGGAGCAGTTTTCGGAGCGCTTCGAGCGCGAGGCGCGCGCGGTGGCGGCCCTGAATCATCCGCACATCTGCCAGCTTTACGACGTGGGGCCGAATTACCTGGTAATGGAGTTCATCGAGGGGGCGCCGCTGAAAGGGCCGCTGCCGATCGAGAAGGCGGTCGAGTATGCCGGGCAGATTCTGGAGGCGCTGGATGCGGCGCACCGCAAAGGCATTACGCATCGCGATCTCAAGCCGGCGAACATCCTGGTGACGAAACAGGGGATCAAGCTGCTCGATTTCGGGCTGGCCAAGCAGGCGGGTCCGCTACAGCAAACCGACGCCACCCTGACCGAGGCGTTGACCCAGCGAGGGCAGATCGTAGGGACGCTGCAATACATGTCGCCGGAGCAGTTGCAGGGGAAGGAGGCGGACGCACGGAGCGATCTGTTCGCCTTCGGGTGCGTGCTGTACGAGATGCTGACGGGGAAGCGGGCGTTTGAAGGGGAGAGCGCGGCCAGCGTGATCGCGGCGATCCTGGAGCGCGAAGTGGCGCCGCTGACGGCGGCGCCGCCGCTGGAGCGGGTCGTGCGGCGCGCGCTGGCGAAGGACCCGGATCAGCGGTTTCAATCGGCTCGGGATTTGAAGGCGGCGCTGACGTGGGCGATGGAGCAGGCGCCACCATCGGCTGCGGCCAAGGCGCGGAGCCGCTGGTGGATCGCCCCGGCCCTGGTGATCAGTGCTCTCGGCGGCTGGGTCGTCGCACACTTCCGGCAACCGACGGACGACCGGGTACTCCATCTCCAGATGGTTCCGACGGAGGGCGGCCGATTCCTGTTCGGACTCAATAACGGCGGTATCTCCCTATCGCCCGACGGGCGGGCCGCCGCCTACGTCGCTTCGGGCAACGGAAAGAACGGGCTGTGGGTTCGGCCGCTGGACGGCGCTACGTCGCGGCTGATCGCCGGAACCGAAGGCGCCGCCCAACCCTTCTGGTCCCCCGATAGCAAATCGATTGCTTTCTTCGCGGCAGGCAAGCTGCAACGGGTCGATCTTGCGGGCGGGAGTCCGTTGCCGATCTGCGATGTGGGGAGTGGGTTGGGGCGTGGCGGGTCATGGGGCAACGATGGCTACATTCTCTTTGGAGGCTTGACGTCCGGCCTGTCCCGGGTGTCTGCGTCCGGTGGAACGCCCTCGCCGTTGACCACGCCTGACAAGTCGCGCGGCGAGTTACACCATCGATGGCCGCAGGTGTTTTCCGGGGGGCGCTTCCTCTACCGGATCCTAAGCGACACGCCCGAGATCACTGGTGTCTATGTCTCATCGCTCTCGAACCCCGCCGAACGCTTCAGGCTGTTGACCACAGACGCCAATGCCGTCTACGCTCCCGGCGTCAATGGAAAGAGCTATGTGCTGTGGCAGCGGGGCGGCGCCTTATTCGCGCAGGAGTATGATCCGGAGACGCTACAACTCGCTGGAGAAGCAGTTCAGATTGCCGAATCCGTCAGCGTTTCTGGCAACGGGCAGATGAGCGTCGCCGTCTCTGCCACCGGGCTGTTGCTGTACAACGCTTTCAGCGCATCGATGCGCTTCACCTGGTGGGACCGCACAGGCAAGCCCCTCGGTGCAGTGGGGGAACCGCCCGCGAACAACTTCATGTTCCGGCTCTCACCCGATAGCCGCCACATCGCCGTGCAGCGGAACACGGCAGGAAGCTCCGATCTCTGGTTGATCGAAGCCGAGCGTGGCATCCCCAACCGCTTCACCGCGGGTACGGTGTCCAATACCCAACCCATCTGGTCTCCGGACGGGCGGACCATTCTGTTTACCCATCTCGGCTCACGAAACCTGTTCCGCAAGGAGACCAACGGAGTCGGCGAGGAACAACTCGTCGCGGAGAGACCTGGCAACGCATATCCCGTCGATTGGTCTGGCGACGGCCGTTGGGTCCTGACAAGCGAGACGGCTCCGGGCGCTAATACCCACCTGTGGATTCTCCCCATGACGCAAGACGGGAAGTTACGGGACGGCGTTCAGCCGAGGCAGTACCTGCACACGACGTTCAACGAATCGCATGGCCGCTTTTCGCCGGAGCCGAGTCCCCGGTGGGTGGCGTACCAGTCGGACGAATCCGGGTCGTACGAGGTCTACATGGACGCCTTCCCGGAGCCCCGCGGCAAAAAACGGATTTCGACGGCCGGCGGCTCCTATCCGCAGTGGGGCGCCGACGGGCGCGAGCTGTTCTACGTGTCGCCGGATAATAAACTGATGGCGGTGAGCCTGAAGCCGGCAGGAGACTCGCTAGAGCCTTCCGCCCCGCGCGGGTTGTTCGTGCTGCCGCCGCTGCTCCCTGGCATTAACGTGAATCCCTATCAGGCCACCCGGGATGGACAGCGATTCCTGGTGCTCACGGGCGACGAGCACACTACCCAGCCGCTGACGGTGATCGTCAACTGGCCGGCGCTGTTGAAGAAGGCAGCGGGGGCGCCATGACGCGGGGCGAACGGCTCGGACCGTACGAGACGCTCGACGCCATCGGCGCCGGGGGCATGGGAGAGGTGTGGAAGGCGCGGGATACGCGACTGGATCGCATCGTCGCCATCAAGACTTCCAAGGAGCAGTTTTCGGAACGCTTCGAGCGCGAGGCGCGCGCGGTGGCGGCGTTGAATCATCCCAACATCTGCCAGCTTTACGACGTGGGGCCGAACTACCTGGTGATGGAGTTCATCGAGGGCGCGCCGCTGAAGGGGCCGCTCGCGATCGAGAAGGCCGTGGAGTATGCGGGGCAGATTCTGGAGGCGCTGGACGCGGCGCATCGCAAGGGGATCACGCATCGCGATCTGAAGCCGGCGAACATCCTGGTGACCAAGCAGGGGATCAAGCTGCTGGATTTCGGGCTGGCGAAGCAGAGCGGTCCGCTGCCGGGAGCGGGTGACGACACGTTGACGCAGGGGCTGACGCAGCGAGGGGAGATCGTGGGGACGCTGCAGTACATGTCGCCGGAGCAGTTGCAGGGGAAGGAGACGGACGCGCGGAGCGATCTGTTCGCCTTCGGGTGCGTGCTGTACGAGATGCTGACGGGGAAGGGGGCGTTCGAGGGGGAGAGCGCGGCCAGCGTGATCGCGGCGATTTTAGAGCGGCAGCCCGCGCCGCTGACAGCAGCGCCGCCTCTGGAGCGGGTAGTGCGGCGGGCGCTGGCGAAGGACCCGGATCAACGGTTTCAATGCGCGCGCGATTTGAAGGCAGCACTCACCTGGGCGATGGAGCAGCCGCCGCCATCGACCGCAGTCAAGGCGGTGCGCCGCTGGCAGTGGATCGCCGCGGCGGCTCTGGCGGTTGGTGCTCTCGGCGAATGGTCTGTCTCACACTTCCGCCAGCCACTCGCAGACGACCGCGTGTTCCGTCTCGA
>JAIQFL010000482.1 GCA_020073365.1 Terriglobia bacterium
TTAGGATCGATTCAGCAACCGCATAACAGCCGACTTTGCTGTAGGCCGGAAAAATGAGGAGGCTCCGAAAAACCCCTTCAACTGGAAACAAAAGCGGGATCAGGACAGCCGGCCTAAGACGGCAACAGTCCACCGGCAGCCCGTCAACCGGCGGCGCCCCGCTACAGTACGCCCTGAGGCCGAATCGAGCCGCCGCAGGCTCAAATTACTGTCTGAACCGCAGGTGGGTTTACGTGGGTTTACGAGGCGCGGGCAGCGCCGCGGGGGCGGCGGGGTAGCGGCGGTGCGGCCGGGGGCGGCGGCGGACGGCGGCGCACGCAACTGTCACCTTTCCCCGCAGACTGCATCTTCAGTGGTGAGTATGGAAGTCAGGATTCAGCACCTCGGAAACGTGAAGTTCGAAGCGACCGCGCGCGGCCACCGCGTGGTATGCGACCAGCCGCCTGCCAACGGCGGGGCCGACGCCGGCATGACGCCGCCGGAGTTTCTGCTGGTTTCGCTCGGGACCTGCGCCGGTTTCTACGCGGCGCAATACCTGAAGAACCACGCGTTGCCGGCCGAAGGACTGGAGGTCAACGTATCGGCGGAGAAAGCCAAGCAGCCCGCGCGCCTCGGACAATTCCGCATCCAGGTGATCGTTCCGGGGCTCGACGAGCGGCACGAAGCCGGCATTCTGCGGGCGGTTCAGGCGTGTCTGATCCACAACACGCTGCTCCACGCACCAGCCATCGAGACGGTGGTCAACACCGCCGTATTGGTGTAAGCACGCTACAATCGTGGCGTGGACAAGCAGGGCGAAACCGGGCTTGCGCGCGCGCTCCTCGCCGGCGAGACAGATGCCTTCGAAAGATTCGTCGATCATTTCCGTTCTAAGATCTTTCACTACAGTTGGTTGATGTGCGGCCGGCCGGAGGATGCCGAAGAGGTCGCCCAGGAGACCCTTCTCAAGGTCTTCGAGAGTTTCGACCAGTTGCGCGATCCGGAGCGAGTGCGGGCGTGGGTCTTCCGCATCGCCAAGAACGCCTGCCTCATGCAGCGGCGGAAGAGCGTCTTCGCACCGGCCCACGAGCACTCCCTGGATGAGCTGCCGCCCACTTCCGAGGTGCCTGACGACGACGCCCCGCCCGATGCCGAGCTCCTGCAAGCGGAGCTGCGGGCCGTCCTCGACCGCATCATCGCCGAACTTCCGCAGCTCTACCGCGCGGTGGTGCTGCTGCGCGATATCGAGGAACTCTCCACCGAAGAAACGGCACAGATTCTCGACGTCGGTACGGACGTCGTAAAGACCCGCTTGCACCGCGGCAGGATTGCCATGCGGCAAAAACTCGACTGCTACGTACACAACCAGTGCCTGGAAGACCAGCCCAGTCCCAATCCCACTCCTTTGAGCCCCCAGGAGCGTGCGACTCTCTACTCAGTGTGGCGCGGCAGGGTTCCCGCCAATGCCCTGTGACCTGGGTCACAGCCTTGCCGTTTTCAATGCCTTAGGCTTGGATCAGAGGTAGTAAGCCATGGCCGCTCTAGCCCCGGCGCCCGCCGCCCCACCCCGTAAGAAGCTCCTCAAGCGCGCCGCTCCCGACCGCTCCCAGGCTCTGCGCCACGGGATCCAACTGGCGTTTCTGGCGCTCAACGTCTGGCTGGCGACTGAGTTCTACCTCTTCGTCCGGTATTACGAGACCGGCGGCCAATCCGTCTGGGCGGGCCGTCCCCCGGGCGTCGAGGGATGGCTGCCCATCGCTTCCCTCATGAACCTGAAGGTGCTGCTAACCACCGGCCAGATGCCGCGCCTGCACCCCGCGGGGATGTTGCTGCTGATCGCCTTCCTTTTGATGTCGTGGATCTTTCGCAAGAGCTTCTGCGGTTGGCTGTGCCCGGTGGGTACGGTTTCGGAGTATCTGTGGCGGCTGGGCCACCAGACCTTCAGGCGCAACTTCCGGTTGCCGCGCAAGCTGGATATCGGTCTGCGCAGCCTGAAGTACATTCTCCTGGGGCTGTTTTTGTATGCGGTAGGCTCCCTGTCCGTCCCGGCCATTCGCGCCTTCCTGGAAGGGCCGTACGGCATCGTGGACGACGTGAAGATGCTCAACTTCTTCCGCTTCCTCGGGTTGACCGGCGGCATCGTAGTGGCGCTGCTGGTGCTGGCTTCGGTCTTCGTGCAGAACTTCTGGTGCCGATACCTCTGCCCCTACGGGGCGCTGATGGGCTTCGCCTCCCTGGCCAGCCCGCTGCGCATCCGGCGGGAGACCTACATATGCATCGACTGCGGCAAGTGTACCAAGGCCTGCCCCTCGGCGCTGCCCGTAGATCAACTGATCACCATTCAGTCGGCCGAGTGCACAGGATGCCTGCAATGCGTGGCGGTCTGTCCTGCAGCCGGCGCGCTGCTGATGTCGGCGCCGCGAAAGCAGCGCGTGCCGGCCTGGGTGATGGCCGCCGGGGTGGCGGTGCTGTTCTTCGGAATCTGCGGTTATGCCCAGTGGAGCGGCCACTGGCGCACCGATCTGCCCAGCCGCGTGTACTTCGAGTTGATTCCGCACGCCAATGAATTCACTCACCCGTAGGCCTGTGGGACAGACGATCGCCTTTTGTCGTCTGTCAGTCCACCTCCAAACGGCCCATTGGGGCAGCGGCCTACCGCGTGGACGGGCGCATCATATCCGCACGCCTCTCCAGTTCGCGGCGCATCGCCGCAACTATGCGCCGGATTCCCCGGGGCCAGTCCGGAAAAAGGTCAACATATTCAAATTCCCGCTGGATCGACCTCGGTACCCGGCAGCCATCCAGCCGCACCGGCACGATGAAGATCTCGTCGAGTGGCATGCTCCGCGCGCAATCGAGCGCGTAGCGGATTTCCGCCTGAAACCCTCCCCTCTTGTTGACCGAGTTTTCCGAAAAACAGGCCACAAAGAACTCCGAATTCTCGATAGCAGTCTCGATCGCGCGCGGCCAGTTCTGGCCCGGCAGCAGTTTCCGCGAGTCCATCCACGGCGCGAATCCCGCAGCGCCCAGGGCGTCGTATATCCGCTCCGCCATCCCGGCATCCTCTCGCACATACGCGATGAACACCGGCGAGACGGTGCGCGGCTCAAACCGGCAGCCGCGCGCGGAGTCGGGATAGAACACGCCCAAACCATCAATCTCCACGACGTTCCCGGCAGCCAAGCCGCGGATGACAATCTGCGCCAATTGCTGCGCCAACTGTTCTGTTGAAGAGCCGTCAACCACGACGCTTGCCTCGTTCCGGCTCAAAAGCGACTTTTCCGTCGGGACCGTGGGTGAACCTTCCCAGGCCGGGGAGGGTAGTTTCCTTGCCCTTACGCAAGTTCAAAAGAATCTGCTGAACCATGCGGTCCAGTTGGTCTGCCGCCTCGGCTTCGCTCACACCCGACCGCATGGCGATCCGCTTTGCGATTTCCGGTTTCTTCATATGGCGATTTCAATGTATCAGGGCAGCCTTGCCGGAAACCTTGGCCACAAGTGCCTGGGCGCTCCCAAGCCATTGAAAAAAAAGAGAAACGGAACTCATCTAAAAACCGCTAAAGGCTGTGACCGCCACATGAACTGATTTTAATTGGCCGTTAAGCGACACTTCATGTGCAGTTGGATATCATGGGCCCAGACGAGTAAGAAACTTGTCACCACCCAAAGGAGAAAGCCCCAAAATGAAGAAATTGATGACGCTGATGCTTGGCATGTCGCTGCTGTTCGGTACGGTTGCCGTCGTGTTCGGTCAGGAAGCCCCGAAGAAAGAAGATACGAAGAAGGCCAGCAAGAAGAAGAGCAGCAAGAAGAAGGAAGAGACACCCAAGAAGGACGGCGGAAAGTAGTTTCGCGTCCAGTGGTAATTTGCTGGGAAGCCGCGTAGCGCGCCTTCGATAACCTACGCGGCAATCCGGTGTGTTTGGTTTCCCCTCTCCTGGCCGACTGTTCCCTCCCTCACCATAGTCTCTTTCGGTTCCAGTTTCATCTCCCCTGTGGACATCTTGATCCCCAACTGCTTTTCTGCGGCGGCGAGGACCACTAACCGGCACGAGGCAGCGCAGGCCGGCCTACCAGAAGTACGCCTGAATCACCTTCGGGGAAGTGGGAGCGCTGGAGATCACCTTCACATGCAACACCAGTTGGAGGTTCTTCCTTTTCGCGGTACGTCCGACAATGCCGCTCAATTCGGCCGGTACCTGATCGAGATCACCACCCGGATACCGGTCTCGCTGGCCGCCCCGTCCATTTTGACTCTGTACGAATGCTCCCTCGATCTGACGGAGGTGCTGGTGGTCGGCATTTCGCAATCGGGCGAGTCCACGGATACCAATGCCGTCCTGGAGGACGCGCGTATTCGCGGCGCCATCACCGTCGGCATCACCAATGAGCCCCACGGCAGCATGGCGCACCTGGCGGAATACACGCTGCTGGTGCGGGCCGGCCGCGAGGAGAGCGTCTCGGCGACCAAGACCTACACCTGCCAACTGCTGGCGCTATACCTGCTGGCGCATGCGTTGGGCGGGGCGGTCGACCTGGAGGTTCTCCACCAGCTTCCCGACTGGGTGTACCGGGTTCTTCAACTCGAGGAACGCGTCTGCGAAATAGCGGAGCGGTACACCTTCATGACCCGCGCCGTCACCGTGGGGCGCGGCTTGAACTATGCCAACGCACTGGAATTCGGCCTGAAGCTGATGGAGACGTGCTACGTGGTGGCCGAGCGTTTCTCGTCGGCCGACCTGATGCACGGCCCGATTGCTTGGGTGGAGCGCTCCTTCCCGGTCTTCGTGTTCGCTCCCGCCGGTGTTACGTGGCCGTCCATGGCCGCAGTCCTCGACCGCCTGGAGGAATTGAAGGCCGAAACCCTGGTCATCACCGACGACGGCAATGCGCAGGCATGCGCCAAACCGGCGCGATTGATACGACTACCCATACAAGGCGTTTTTTCGGACGGCCCCGCGACCTGTATACGCCGATCCCCTACATCGTCCCCGCGCAACTGTTTGCCGCCCAACTGGCGGACATCAAGGGCCTCAACCCGGACCGCCCGCGGGCCCTCCAGAAGATCACCCGGACCATGTAGGATAGAGTCTTGTACACTCCCGGAACGGACCGCTATGACGCCATGGCCTACCGCCGCTCGGGCAAGAGCGGCTTGCTGTTGCCCGCCATTTCCCTTGGCCTCTGGCATAACTTTGGCGGAGTGGACAGCCTGGAGAACAGCCGGGCTATGGTGCGCCGGGCCTTCGATCTCGGTGTTACGCACTTCGACCTGGCGAATAATTACGGTCCGCCCTACGGCTCAGCAGAAGAGACCTTCGGGCAAGTGCTCCGCCTGGATTTGGGGGCGTACCGGGACGAGCTGATCGTCTCCACGAAGGCCGGCTACGATATGTGGCCGGGACCATACGGCAACTGGGGATCGCGCAAGTATCTCACCGCCAGCCTGGACCAGAGCCTGAAGCGCATGGGGTTGGAGTACGTGGACATCTTCTACTCGCACCGGCCGGATCCGGCGACGCCGGTGGAAGAGACGATGGCGGCGCTCGACCACGCCGTGCGGTCGGGCAAGGCGCTCTACGCCGGGATCTCCAGCTACAGCGTAGAGCAGACCACCCAGGCTGTGGCAGCGCTCGGCCGCATGGGAACCCCCTGCCTGATTCATCAATTCAAGTACTCCATGTTCCAACGGACGGCCGAGGCGGGCCTGCTCGATCTGTTGGGTGCCGGGGGAATCGGTGGTATCGCCTTCTGCCCGCTGGCGCAGGGGCTGCTCACGGACCGATACCTGGATGGCATACCCGCCGATTCGCGAGCCGGAAAGCCGAACACATATCTGAAGCGCGAACAGGTCGAGGAGGCGAAGGTCAGCCAGGCTCGCGCGCTGCAAGCACTCGCCCTGGAGCGCGGCCAGAGCCTCGCGCAGATGGCTCTGGCCTGGGTCCTTCGGGACCCCGCGATGACCAGCGCCCTGATCGGCGCGAGCCGGGTGGAGCAGATCGAGCAAAATGTAGCAGCCCTGCAGGGCCTGGGTTTCTCAGCCGAGGAGTTGTCGCGGATCGACGCGATCCTGGGTGGGGCAGGCGCTTCCGCCCGCCAACCCGGGAGACGTGAATAGCCGCGGTAGCAACCCTCAGGCGCGCGCTGGCACGGATTCTTACGGGTTCGGCAAGTAGTGGTGCGGGCCTACACATAGCTACACATCGACAGTTTGACATTGTCTGGCGGTTCATATGTAATGTCCGAAATGCAGCATTTTCCAGCGTCCCAGGGGAGGAAGGATGCGGCGCACTCCTCACTTTCAAGTACTGCTATTGATCGCCATCTGTGCGAACTCACAAGACTTTCGCGCCACCATCTCGGGCCAGATGCCAGGGTGAGCGCAGTCCAGCGATCGACCAATCAGGTGGTCTCCGCCGTCACGAACCGGGACGGCTTCTACACACTGCCCTATCTTAAATCGCGCGCCAGGCCCGCAGCGGGACATCGGGGAACCACAGGTTGGGCGCACTTTCACCGCACGCCCTCCGCGATCCGCCTGGCCTCGGTGCCGGACGCGGCGCAGGCTCAGAGGGCAATGGGGTTCAGCGATTCTCTTCGAGATGCCGAAGCCGGGCGTCCATCACCTGCTCGACGCGCAACAGTTCGGCCTTCTGCTCCGCAAACCGCGCATCGAGAACCGCCCCCAGGGCGTCGAAACGGCGATCGACAGCGGCAAAGCGCGCATCTATGTAACTCTTAAAGTCGGAGAGGCGACTATTGTTCAGCAGGATGCCGACCAGCACCGCCAGGGTCGGCATGCTCACCGTCAGAACGGCTTGCGTCACGTCCGCCATGCCTTGATTGTATCGCAGCGGCTGTTTACCTAAAGCACTCACATTCCAATCGGCTTGGGCTGGGTTACGGGGCTTGCACCAGTGAAGATGAAAATCGCGCGGAATCGCGCTCAGCGATTCTCTTCGAGATGCCGAAGCCGGGCGTCCATCACCTGCTCGACGCGCAACAGTTCGGCCTTCTGCTCCGCAAACCGCGCATCGAGAACCGCCCCCAGGGCGTCGAAACGGCGATCCA
>JAIQFL010000071.1 GCA_020073365.1 Terriglobia bacterium
GAGCCCGGGGATCTCCAAACACACCCCGCACCCAGCGACTCGGTCTGAATCCTGGAAAGCGATAGGCATCCTCCAGTCTCTTCTTCTTCCTTGGCACTCAAGAATCATGCCACTCTCAGGGGCTCAGTGCGGTCGGACCCTAGCCAGGGGCTATCGGGAAGGCGTCCTCCAGGCTCAAAACCGGCATTTTTCACCCACACCATTCCACGAAGACCCTCTTTTTCCTTGCGCCCCGCCGTGCGGCACAGGATATAGGTTTCTTCGCCTTGCGGCATGGCTACTTTTTTCACTTCCACTTCAGGCCGCACTTGGGTCCAGTCCTCTTGCAGCAGTTCCCTTTCGAACTGCTTCATCTGGCTGCGCGGCGTGCCCACCAGATATTGGCCCCCTCGCTTACGGATGGCCGCCAGGTTCTCTTCGCTCACGATGCCGCGATCGAATACCCAGACCCGCCGTGCTTTGCCGTATTTACGCTCGACCATGCGCAGGATTACTTCCATGGTCGAAACGTCGGCGCGGTTGCCGTTGAATGTTTCATAGCTGAACGGAAAGCCTTCGTCATTGACGATGAGCGCAATCACCATCTGCTCACAATCCGGACGATGATCCCGCGAGTAGCCCCGGCGCATCATGGGATTCTTCTCTGCCGCGCCCTCCACATAGGTGCTGGTCAGATCGTAAAGCAGCACGTCGAACTCCGCCCCGAACAGTGCCCCGTAACGATCTTTCAGATGCCGCTCCAGTTTCGTCTTATGTGGCAGGATGCGGTCCAGGCACCGATACAGCCGTGTGTCGTTAATCTTGCCTTCTTCGATGGCCAGCAGATCATCCAGCGCCGTGGATGGATACCAGCGCTGTTCCACCGCCAATTCGCTGCCCGGTGCGCAGAGCCGGTTGATCGCCAACAACGCCGCCACGCGCGACCACGGTACATCGGCAGGATCCTCATCTATAGCCTGTTCAAAGAAACGGGGTTGGAAAACCGAATCTCCCGCTCAATACAAAGTGAACGCGTAGAGCGAGTCGCCGCCGGCCACCAGAATATACTGGTGGCCGTCGAGCATGTAGGTTTCCGGGGCATTCGACACCTGGCCCAGATGCGTGTGCCAGAGGATCTTGCCGTTGGCCGGGTCGTAAGCCACCAGGTTACCGCCCAGGTCGCCGGCGAACAGTAACCTGCCCGCGGTGGCCAGAATACCGTTTCCCAAGTTGCCGCCCGTGCCGGGATACTTGTGCCTCCAGGCCACCTTGCCGGTCTTGTAATCGATGGCCGTCAGATAGGCGCCCATCGATCCGAGACCGTCCTCCTCTTTGCCGCCCAGCCCCATCGCGCCGCGGGGATCCGTTTCCGTCAGGTAGTACATGGCGTAGGCGTCGTTGGTCGGAACGTAGAACAGACCTGTATCGGGAGAGAAGGCGGGGGGCGGCCAATTGGTTGCGCCGCCGTTATTCGGCGACACCAGGGAGCCCGCTACGGTCGAGTCCTTTTCGGGATTGCGGATGGGCCGGCCTTTCTCGTCCAGGCCTTTCGCCCAGTTGACGGAGTCGGAGTACTTGCTGGTCACCAGCCGCTCGCCGGTCAACCGATCCAGCGTGAAGTAGTACCCGTTGCGGCTGGCGTGCAGCAGGAGCTTGCGCGGCTTGCCGTTGAATTCGGCGTCCACCAGGATGGGGGTCTCGGTGGAGTCGGAGTCGTGCGTGTCGTGCGGCGACGTCTGGAAATGCCAGGCCATTTTTCCGGTATCGACGTTCACCGCCACGATCGAGCAGGTGTAAAGGTTGTCGCCGTTGCGGCCGGGCGGATTGGTGTAGGCCGGCGAAGGATTCCCGGTCCCGAAAATGTACAGATGCGTGTCGGGATCGTAGGCGCCGGGGATCCACACGTTGCCGCCGCCGTGCCTGGCGGTATCCACGTCGCCCCACGTCTCCATGCCTGGATCGCCCTTCTTCAAGGGCACGGTGTACCACTTCCACTGGAGCGCGCCGGTTTCGGGATCGCGCGATTGCAGGAAGCCCGGGGCGTCGAGATCGTCGCCCGTGCCCACCAGGATGTGATTGCCCACCACGATGGGGGCCATGGTTGAGAAGTACTGCTCGTTGAAGTCCGCGATTTCGACGTGCCAGCGCTCCTTGCCGGTCTTCGAATCGAGACACACCAGGTAATCGTCGGGGGTCTCCATATACAGCCAGTTGCCCCACATGCCGAGGCCGCGATTGCCGATGTGAGTTCCGCCCTTGGTCTTCCAGAAGTAATGCCACAATTCGTGACCGTCGCGAGCGTCTACCGCCCAGGCGTTGTCGGGGGTGGACAAGTAGAGGATGCCGCCGATCTCCAGAACCGAGGCGCGGATGTTGGCGCCGCCGCCGCCCGTCGCGTCACCGGTGCCTTCCCCGCCCACGATGGTGGGCGCGCCGCCGCCGCCGAATCCGCGGCCGCCTCCCCGTCCGCCGCCAGGGTTACCAGCACCGGCGGTCATCCGGCTCACCCATGCGAGCGTGAGGTTCTTGACGTTGGATTGGTTGATCTGAGTCAGTGAACTGTAGCGCTTGCCGGAGTAATCGCCCGAGTAAGTCGGCCAGTCGTTGGAAAGCGACTTCATTAAGAGCGCCGGATCCAGGCCCTGCCCCGCTGCCATGGCGGGAAACAGACACAAGGAACAGGTGAGTAACAGCTCTTTTGATCTTGTCATTTCACGCTCACCAGATAGGAAGTCAGGTTATGGATATCTCTGTCGGTGTACACCCGCAGCAGGTCCTTGTGCGGCTGCAGGGGATCGTGAACGTCAACCTTGGGAGTATCGCCATCCCGCCGGAACGTGCGTTGGGTACCATCGGCCTCCATCAGAACGACGATGAAATCGTCGATGCGGCCAAGGCGGCCCTCGACCTTGGGTCCGCCGGCCGGCGTGACGGTGACTGTGGTAGGCGGCACGTTGTTGGCGACTCCACCGCCACCGCCTCCGAATCCTCCGCGCCCGCCACCGGGCATCAGGAAGAAGTTCTGGAGGAGCTTGGGATCGGTGAACCTGGCTCCCAGACCCTTCAGGTCGCCGGTCACCGAATGGCACGAAGCGCACTTGGCTTTGAAGTACGTCTCGCCCTCCTTGGCGTCGCCGACCAGGATGCTCTCGGGCCGCTCGCGGGAAATGTCGTAGCCACCGACCCGGAAGCTGTGAATGTAGGCGGCGACGTCCGAAATCTGCGCGGCTGTCAGGTCGAACTTGGGCATACCCTGATCGATGCGGCCGTTCTGGATCACCGGGGCCATGGCTTCGCCCTTCTGATCGTTGAGGACAAGCTGGGAACGGAGGAGGTTCGGTCCGCCCTCGCCGCCCCGGGCGTCGGAACCGTGGCAGAAGCTGCACTGGACGCCGTAGATGGCTTTGCCACGTTCTACCACGGCGGGGTCGGCGGGCGGGCGTTGGGGATAAGCTCCCATGCCACCGCCACGACCGCGGCCACCGGGAGCGCCAGGAGTACCGGGTGCGCCTGGAGGCGCCTGCGCAGGGGGCTGCGCGGTCCCCTGAGTGGCGGCTGTGATCGTAATTGCCAGGAGAATCCCGGCGGCTGTGAACTTTCTCGAAGATGGCAAATCTCACCTCGGATAACAATTCGTCGTGGGGCAAGCACTCGTGCTCGCCGCGTCGGCACTCATGCCGACGCCAGGCGGGCCAAATGGCCTGCCCGGGCCGGCTAAAGCCGGCTGACAGACGACGAAACCCGATCGTCTGTCCCACGGGGCTATGACACAGGCTACGACAGGATGTCTTTACAAATTTGGAGGCACTTGGACATCTCGGTTACGGTATCCATGCCCTGCTGGCCGTATTCGTATTCGATGTTGGCGGGGAACCCGTACTTCCCCTTCTTCAACAACAGGAGGACATCTTTGAGCGGCGTATCGCCCTGTCCCCAGGGCACATTGGGGCCGTGGTCCTTCTTGCGGTCCTTCAGATGCAAGTTGGTGATGCGGGCGTGGTGCTCCTTGATATAGGCGACTGCATCATAATTGGCGCCGGTGAAGTGGCCGACATCGAGGTTGACCCCGTTGTACTTGGAATAGGACATCGCCGTGGCAAAGCTTTCGGGCGTGGCGAATTCATTGGGATCCCAATCGGCATCATGGCCATGGTAGCCGACCATCATCTTGTGCTTGTCGGCGAACGGCCCCACCCGCTTGGAGACGGTCACCTGGGTGGTAGTGGAAATGGCTCTGGCGCCGAGTGTTTTGGCCATGGTGAAGGCGTATTCGATCTCGTCGTCGGTGATGGCCTCGTTCATGTTGAAGCAGAGCAGGGCGATGTCGATGCCGGCAGTTTCGAACTTCTGACGGACCTCTTTGAATTTGTCCATGGAGACCGAGGCGCGCCATTTTCGAAAGTCCGCGTTCCGGTCGCGGGCAGCGGCGATCTGCTCTTCGGTCATGGGCGGACGGGCCACGCGAGCGCGGCCGCCACCGCCGCCCTGGCGGCCGGCACCCTGCGCGGCTGGAGCGCCACCGGGTCCGGCGGGAGGCCCGCCAGCGGCCATGCCAGGTGCTGCACCTGGGGCAGCAGCGGGAGGCCCGCCGGCAGCCGTACCGGGGGCACCGCCCGGGGCTCCCGCTCCCGTGGCACCACCCGGCGCGCCACCGGGTCCGCGGCCCGCGCCGCGACCACCCCCACGTCCCTGGCTGGGTGCTCCGGCGGCGGATTCGGCAAGGTCGGACATGAGCTCGGCTTCGCCCAACCCAATCTGCACCATGGCCTTGATCACGTCATCCAATTCCCGCATGCCGCGGAAGCTGTACGTAATGGCGCCAATCTGGACGCCGCCGAATTTGGAGTTGATTGCGGCGAACCCGCGGGCCAATGGGACAGCCGCCAGGGCAATCTTTCCTACATCTCTTCTGGTGTAGAGCATTACTTTCCTTTCGCTGTTCGGGTGTTGAACAATAAGGTGCGTTGCGCGGCCCCGGAGTTACTGGGCCGTGGGGCGGACGATCGGTTTTTGTTGTCTGCCGAGATCTCATGGGCTGAATGCCACAAAGCGACAGACCACCAAAACCGACGGTCTGTCCCACTACAGTTTGATTTCCCAGCCCTTGCGGAACACGGGCTTCACCCACTTGTTGGCGTCCTTGTTGTTGGTGATCTCCATCTTCGCGGAGTCCCACAACAGTTTGCCTTCATAGTGCGTGGCCACAGCGCCGAGCACCAGCCACTCTGTGTAGGGACCAGCGACGCCGAAGTTGGAGCAGGACGGCGCCCCGCCTTTGCAGGCGCGGACCCAGTCGCGGCAGTGGGCTGAATGGTTGTCGCCGAAACTGGCGCCCGGGGAGCGCTGCAGGTAGGCGTTGGGGAGTTTGTATTCCGCCCACTTAGAGCCCGGAAGCAGGCCCACGCCCTCGCCGCGGCCGCTGGTCCCCAGATAGCCCTTGGAGCCGACGAAGATGCAGTTGTATCCACTGCCCTGCGGTCCGCCGCCGCGGCCACCCGGTCCGGCGCCACGGCCGGCCTGCTGACCAGCGCCCACCGGAGCGCCACCGGGCGCCGCGCCCGGAGCACCCACCGGGGGACCACCGGGGCCGCCGGGACCTCCCGGTCCACCGCCACGGCCGCCGCGTCCAGCAGGGCCGACCTGCGGTCCAACGCCGGGAGTTTTGCGCGCGTCTTCCACCGTCATTCCGGGCGGAAGGTAGGCGTCGCCTTGAATGCTGTCACTCCAGTAGACGGTCACCGGCGGCAGATTCCCGCGCGCGCCGAACTCGTACTTGACGGCGTTTTTCACCGGATAGGTAAAGGGACTGGTGCCCTCCCGCTTGATGCACTCGACGCTGATGAGGCTCTCGGGGCTCAATTCCAGCGCCCAGTTGGCCGGACCCAGGATGTGAACACCCCAATCACCGAACAGGCCGCTTCCGAAATCGAAGAAGCCGCGCCAGTTGAAGGGCATGTAGAAACCGAATTGCGATGCCCCACCACCTCCGCCCCGCCCGCCCATCGCGAAAGCCTTGTAGTCGTCATCGCCTTCGGTGTAGGGCCGCGCCGCCGCGCCGCCCAGCCACAGATCCCAATCCAGCGTGTCCGGAACGGATGTCGGGGCAGGGATCTTCTGCATACCCTGCGGCCATCCCGGGTTACCATGCCAGGCGTGGACCTCCTTCACTTCGCCGATCTCACCCGCCCAGATAATCTCGCAGGCCACGCGCGTGGCATCGTGCGAGTAACCCTGGTTGCCCATCTGAGTGGCGACCTTATACTTCTCTGCGGCCTGTGTGAGAAAGCGCGCTTCCCAAGGCGTCCGGGTCAGCGGTTTTTCCACGTACACGTGCTTGCCGAGTTGCATGCAGGCCAGCGCGCAGGTGGCGTGCATGTGGTCGGGGGTGCCGATGACCACGGCATCGATGGACTTACCCTGCTTGTCGAGCATCTGCCGGAAGTCTTTGTATTTTTCGGCCTTCGGCCAGTGAGTGAAGCCTTGCGTGGCGCGCTTCCAATCGACGTCCGCCAGGGCGACGATGTTCTCGACCCCGGCTTCGGAATCGCGCAGGTCGCTGAACGGCTGGCCGCCCGCGCCGATGCCCGCGATGTTCAGCTTTTCGTTGGGGGACTTATAGCCCAGAGCCTTCAGCGATGGCGTGCTGCCGAATCCGCCGGACGGGACGGCGCCCGCCAGCAGTGCTCCGTAAAAGAAATGTCTTCGGGAAAACTGATGATCCGACATGATTTGCCTGTTAGAGACTAGGCGACTTAACGGGAGCCCTTGGTTACCGTGGATGCCTCGGCCCCGGCAACAACCAGGCTGAAAAGATATGGGGGATCGTCCACGGCGCCGGAAGCATTCTCTTCCAACCTGCGGACCTTCTCCATTTCGGATTGTGCTTCCGGCGTCCGGCCTGAAGCGCGATATGCCCGCGCGAGGTCGCTATGGGCCTCGACCGAGCCCGGGCGCAGACGGATTGACTCGCGCAGCCGCTCCAGCGACAAAGCATAGTTTCCCCTTTCCAAGGCGATCCGCCCCGCGAGAGCCTGGATCCAGGCGTCTTCCGGTGCCTGCTGGAGAGCCTTCCCAATGGCCACCTCAGCCGCTTCTCGTCCCGAACTGGGTCCTCCCGCAACGGAACGTAGCGCACAGCCGGCGAGATAGAAATAGACCTCGGGACCCGCCGCACCGAGCGCGACCGCCGTCTCCAGCGCCTTACGCCCCTCTTCAAAATGCCGATGGATACTGAGGATCATTCCGTGCGCGGTCCAGACGGGTTGCCATTCCGGCCAGCGGTTCTGAATTTCGACCAGCGAATGTTCGGCCTCATCGCTTTTCCCAGCAAGCTCGGCTACGGTGGCCTGCATGAGCAGAATCTCGCGGTTCTTGGGTAGCATGCGGACGGCCTGATCGAGCAGTCGCGCCGCGTCCGGCGTGCGGCGCTTTCCCAGCAGTAAGGCAGCCGCACGCTGGTAAAGATCGGGGCGTTGGGGATCTGTTCCGAGGGCCTGCTGCAAGTCCCGCAGAGCATCCTGAGACTTGCCCGATGCCTCCAGCATCTCCGCCCGGCTGAGGTAGTAATCGCCGTTGCGCGCGGATTCGGGTATATGTTCCAACAGCTCCAGCCCCTTCGCCGAATCTCCTTGCCGGAACGTTGCGATCGCCAGGTCCAGATCGATTGCGGCCGACGGACCCTCCGCCTCGGCTTGCTTTAACAGTTGATCCGCCAGCCCGTACTGTTTGGTGGCGAGCAGCGCATGCCCGGCCTCGCCAAGCAGGGCCGCCCCCGGTTTCATGCCGGCGATCCCGTGCGCCACCGCAGCCACCCGATTCCCATCGCCGTCGGCGAGCAGCAGTTTCAAATAATCCACTTGCAAAGCCGCGTCGTTGGGGTGATTGCGAACCGCCTTCTCCAACCGGGCCCGATAGTCGGCATGCCGCTCGACCTCCGTGAGACTCAGGTACTCCACAAAGCCCGCGCGGACTCCGGTTCTTTTCTCCGGGCCTATTTGCCGGAAGCGGTCCATGACGTTCCTGGACTCTTCGGTGTTCCCCGCATCGGCCAGAGCGCGGGCAAAATGCAGCAGTGTCTTGGAATCGTCCGGAGCCAGTTGCGCGGCTTTTCGCAGTACTCGTACAGCATCGGCTGAGCGGTCCAACGCCTGATAGGTTTGGCCCAAGCGATCCAGGCTGGCGGCGTCATCGGGCCGCAAGGAGGCGGCGACTTCCAGATCTTTGACCGCGGCCTCGGGTTTCGCCTGCTGGTAGTAAAGGCTACCGCGAGCCGTTCGGGCCGGTACGTAGTTCGGGTCGAGCGCCAGCGCTTTATCAAAATGATCCATGGCTTTTCCGATGTCGACGCTACGGTCGGCCTGTCCAAGTTCGTAATGCCCCACCGCGTCGTCAGGGCGCTTCCCGACATACCACTCGAGATCCGCTATGCCTTGTTCGAGCTGTCCCATTTGGGCAGCCGTGTAGCCGCGTTCGCGCCGGGCGATCTCGTCGTTTGGTTCCAGTTTCAGGTACCGGTCCCAGGCGGCTGCCGCATCGTCGAGCGCGCCCAAATCAGTCGTGGCAAGGGCCAGCATTTTCTGAATGTCCGCCCGCCGCGGATCGAGCTTGGCCGCTTGCGACAGCAGGTGAACCGCCGTCTCCCATTGCTTCGATGCATGATCGGCGCACCCCAGGGCGTAGAGTGCGTCCACGTTCTGCGGCTGCTGCCGGAGCGCAGCCTCGAGGACCTCGCGCGCCCGCTCGTAATGGCCGGCGCGAGTTGCCGCGATGCCGAGATCGTAAAGTACGCTGAAATTCGCCGGATCGCCCTTCAACGTATTCTCGAAGAACGTTTCGGCTTTGCCGAATTGCTCCACATTCGAGAGCGCCATACCGGCCGCGAAGCCCAGGTTCCAATCGGCTCGCGCCATTTCCAACAACCGCACGGCCAGCGCATCCGCCTGCGCGCGTTCACCGCCGAGGTACAGGGCTTCCAACCGGGGAAGAAGCACCTGCGGATTTTCCCGCTGGCTTGCCGGCAGGCGATCGAGACAGCGCAGAGTTTCCGGCCCGTTCCTTTCCTTCAACGCCAGACGGGCCAATTGGAGATTCGCGTTATAGTGTGCCGGATCGATCGCCACCACCTGGCGGTAAACCATGGCGGCCTCCCGTTCATCGCCGGCGATCCACAGATGGGCGGCATAATTGTTGAGCACCTCGGTGGAGCGCGGCGCCTGGGTGATGGCGCGCCGGTGAAACCCATCCGCTTCAGGGATTCTCTTCAGATTGTCGAGGGCCGCCCCGAGCAAACTCAGTGCCCATGCGTTGTCGGGGTGCGCCGTGACTTCGTCTCGCAGCTTCTTCTCGGCCGTCTGGAACTCGCCCCGCTCGAGGGCGGCCACTGCGTCGCGCAACTCCGCGCTTGGATCGCCAGCGCGACCTTGCTGCCAAGCATGACCGGGGAAGGGGCGGAGCAACCCAACGGTCGCCAGCAGCCAAGCGAGATTCAGCCGGTTCATCATCCTGCCCGGGCACGCCCCCCGGGGAAACTGATCAATTATACTCTGAAGCGTATGACTCGCAGACGGGCGTTGGCGCTGCTTCCCGGAGCAGTTGCCTCGGCATGGCGCGCTAACGGGCAGAATCGAGGCATGGCCTCGCGAAACGTCGCGCCGGTTCCGAGGGGTGAGCCCTCGGGGAGGCCGTTCCATGCGCATTTCGTGAATGTGGCGCAGTCCGCCGGCCTGCGCTCGCCGGTGATTTATGGGGCGGCTAATGATTCGACCGGGCACGCCGATTATTTGCTCGAAGTGATGGGGTGCGGCGCGGCATTCCTGGATTTCGACAACGACGGCTGGCTCGACATCATTCTGCTGACCGGCCGGAGGATGGAGGCTACGCCCGCAGGCGCAACGATCCGTCTTTACCGGAATAACCGCGACGGCACGTTTTCCGACGCCTCCCATCGTTCCGGCTTGAGCCGCTCCCTCTGGGCAACCGGCATCACGGTGGCCGATTACGACAATGACGGATTCGACGATGTCTTCATTACCGGGTGGGGCCAGAACATTCTGTTTCACAACAACGGCGACGGCACGTTTTCCGACGTCACGGAGAGGGCCGGCCTGATTCATCCCGGCGACCGGTACGGCACGGGCTGCACCTGGATCGACTACGATCGTGACGGTAAGCTGGATCTCTTCGTTTCCCACTACGCCGTCTTCGATCTGAAAAAGATCCCGCCACGCGGCCAGGATCCAGCGTGCAACTACAATGGCGTTGCGACCTTGTGCGGGCCGGCCGGACTCGATCAGGAAAGCTGCCGGCTCTATCACAACAACGGGGACGGAACTTTCAGCGATGTGAGCGCCAAATCCGGGATCCTGGCTGTCAAGCCTGGCTATGCGCTGACAGCGGCGGCAACCGATTTCGACGGCGACGGCTGGCCCGACATCTACGTGGCGTGCGACTCCACCCCCAGTCTCTTCTTCCACAACAATCACGACGGCACGTTCACCGAACAGGGACTGGAGCGCGGGGTGTCGCTGAGCGAGGATGGACAGGAACAGGCGGGAATGGGGCTGGGCATTGGAGACGTGCACGGCGAAGGATACCTGGACGTTTTCAAGACGCATTTTCGCGGCGACACCCAGGTCCTGTACCGCAATAACGGCAAGGGATTCTTCCGCGACGTGACGGTTCGGGCCGGCCTCGGGGTGGAGACCCGGTTTGTCGGCTGGGGCGCGGCGATCGCGGACCTCGACAATGACGGTCTTGCGGATATCTTCTTCACCACGGGAATGGTGTATCCGGAAGTGGAGGGGAAGATGCGCGATATTCCCTGGAAAACGCCCAACGTGGTGTATCGAAATTTGGGCGGGGGCCGATTCGAGGAGTTGGCGCGTGGAGCGGGGCCGGGCGTGACGGAGGCGCATTCCAGCCGGGGTGCGGCTTTCGGAGATTTCGATAACGATGGCGACGTGGACATCCTGATCGTCAATTTGAACGAGCCGCCGTCGTTGCTTCGTAACGACATCGGCGGAACGGATCACTGGCTCAAGGTCCTGCTGGTGGGTACGGCCTCGAATCGCAGCGCGATCGGCGCGCAGGTGGTTGCCACATACGGACAGACCAAACAGGCACAGGCGGTTCTGGCCCAATCGTCCTATCTCTCGGTAAACGATCGCAGGCTGCACTTCGGGCTGGGTGCTGCGACGACTGCGAACCTGGAGATTCGCTGGCCCAATGGGGGCCGCGAGAGCATAGCGAAGGTGGCCGCCGATCAGTTGGTGGTGATTCGCGAGGGGTCGGGGGTCGTCCGCTCGGAGCGGTTTGGAGAGGGACAGGCCAGGAGGCCTGTCCCTCGTCTTTAGTAGTAGAAGCGGAGTCCGAAGGCTAGAATGCGGTTCGGGAACGTGCCGCTGATAGTGCCCGCCTGGAACGGATTCAGTACGGCGTTGGTCGAAGGATTGAATTGGACACCCGTATTCAACCCGCTGACCTCCGTGTGGTTGAACACGTTATAAGCCTGTACCTGGATTTCGAAGCCGCGTCCCTCACCCAGGCCAATCGGGATCTTCTTCAACATCGTCATGTCGAAGTTGGTGTAATGCGGATAGCTGAGGACTCCCGAGCCTCCACCGAGATTGCCGAGTTGCGGCGTAGCGGGAGAAACGGTTCCCAGAGCAGGCAAGGCAAAGGCCGCCGGATTGAAGTAAGCGCCGGCCGGAATGTTGGCGTAAGGATTGCCGACGACGTTACAGCGGGCGCCTACGTCTGGTGTGCCCGTGTAATCCGGTTGCGTGCCGCTAGCGAAGTTGCACCCCGGATTGAACGGTCCGCCGCTACCCGAGGCCATGACACCGGAGTAAGTCCAACGGTCGGTGATCACGCCCAGGTATTTTCCGACATAGCGGCTGGCCCTCGGCAGTTCGTACGTGTAGTTGATCACCAGGTGGTGGCGGCGATCGGTATTCGAACGACCATAGTTCCACTCCTCGTTATTCGGAACTACCGGGGTGAAGGAGTTCAGGTACATCGCCTTCGAAAACGTGTACGCTACCCCGAAAGCCAAGCCATGGCTGAGCCGCCGCTGCCCGGAGACCGTCAGCGCGTTGTAGTTTGTGGTTCCGATCTCCGCGTATTGGTTGAGGGTGTTGTATCCCGGATACTTGCTCCGCAGCAGGACGTCGGGGAGCGGCTTGCCGCCATTGGTAGGGTCGGCATTCTGCGGCAGGAACCTGGTCCCCACCGGAATCGCATTGATGTTGTAGCTGAGATTCTGGTTAAAGCCCCAGTTGCCGGTGTATCCGATGTCCACAACGTTGCCGCCAAAGGTTCGTTGAATGTCGAGACTGGCATTCCGCGCGCCGTTCCACGGCACTTGCCCCTGCGGCCACGAATTGTATGTTTGTGGCCCGAAAATCAGGGTACCGCCGCTGGCGGCGATACTGGTGACCGGCACATAATTGAGTTGCGGCGTGTAGCCGTACGGAGGCTGTCCGGCAAGGGCGTAAACCTGGTTGCCGTCGAGGCGGTTGTAAAAAATTCCAAAGCCACCCCGGACAGCAGTCTTGCCGTCGCCCGTGAGATCATAGGCAAAGCCGAGGCGCGGAGTCGCGTTGACCGCGCTGATGTTATAGGTGTCTGGGGAGACGCCATTTTTTCCCAAAAGAGCGAATCCGTCGGACGGGTTGCCCGAGTTCGGCACGTATAGCCCGATATAGGCGACGGGAGCAACCGTTCCCGTCCCCGGATCGATCGCCACGCGCTTGCCGCCCGACATGCCAGGTACGTACAGGCGCGGGGCTGACGCGGCGGTGTACTGATTCGCGAAGAAGTTGGCGAACGTCAGGTTCACGTCGTTTTGGGACGGCTGGTGGTAGAACCGGACGCCTAAATCCAGCGTCAGTCTGCGGTTGACTCGCCAGTTATCCTGAACATAGAATTCGGCATTCCAGTAATGAACGTTAAACGTCGCGCGCGCCGTGGCTTGCTGGTAAATGTCCATGTAGCCCAGGAACGCGTTGGCGTACCCGTTGCCGGTGTTGAGGTTGTTAAGGGCGTCGGGCTGAAAGTTGTAACTGCCCGAGTAGGGGTTGCCACCCGGCTGGAGCTTGGTGTTGTATTCGAGATAAGCGCCGGCTTTGAAGCTGTGACTCTTCACGACCTTGCTGATGTTGTCGCTGAACGTCCAGATCGTGTTGAAGTTCTCTTCGTTCCCGGCAGTTGTCTGGTTCCGGGTATAGCTCATGGAGTTGCTCGGCGGACTGCCGAACTGGAACTGCGGCAGGAGGTTGAGGTAACCATTGAACTTCGAAACGCCGGGCGGATTCTGGGTCGGAATCGGGAAAAGGGCCGGCAGGTTCGGAATCAACGACCGGTCTTCGGTCTTGTAATTGTCGGTCGAATAGTAGGCCCATGTGTTCCAACTCTCGGCAATCGAAAACTCGTTGACCAGCGTAGGTGAAATGGCGTAAACCACCGATCCGGAATAGCCGTGTCCGGGATTGGGATGGTCGATGGGGGCGATGCCTGCCTCGCCCAGCGTACCGCCCTTGTCCTGAGAGAACTGAACGCCTTGGTAGAGCGCGATCATATCGTCGTGATCGTTGATCCAGCGGAAGTAACCGTTCACCTTCGAGGTAACGTAAGTGTCCACGCGAAGCACGTCGTTGCGCCGGGGATGCGTGGCGCTGGCGGACTCGAAGTAGTTCACGACGTTAAGTTGATTTGCAGCGGTCGCCGTGAAATTGGGGAGCGGAAAGAAATTCAGCATGTTCGGCCCCACGCCGGTCGGATCGACGCGCGAGGCGGGAATAATATTGCCGGGGAACGGGGCGCCGGCGTTCGGGTCGGTGATGGTGAGGAGCGAGCCGTTGTTGGCGAAGCTCTGGGAGAAATTGCCGGCGCGCTCCAACGCCGTGGGCGTGTATCTCGTCTGCGCTCCACCGGCGACGAACTGACCCGTATACTCCTGCGCGAAGAAGACAAACAAGTGCTTCCGCTCCCGGTTGAACAGCTTAGGAATAAACACGGGGCCGCCGACGGTGTAGCTTTCGACGTTGTAGCGGTACCTTGTGATGGGTTGGGCTGTGCCCTGAGCGGTAAGGCTATGGTTGTTCAGCCAGGTGTTCGCGTTGAACCCCTCGTGCCGGTGGGTCCACAGGCCGCTGGCGTGGAAATCTCGGGTTCCGCTCTTGGTTATGGCCGTGATGGTGCCGCCGGAGTTCCGCCCAAACTCCGCCTGGTAGTTGGAGGTGAGCACCTTCAACTCCTGGATCGAATCCATGTTCGGCTCGAAGTGCACGGTGCTGTTGGATCCAGTATCCAGGTCCGTAATGCCGTCCACCGTGAAATTGATCTTGCTCCCGTTATTGCCATTGATGTAGATGCCGCCGATGGCGTTCGGGGTGGTCACATCGCGGCTGCCAGTCGTGTCGATCACGCCGGGGACCATGCTGATGAAGCTGAACAGGTCGCGCCCCTTCAGGGTGATGTTCGCCAACTGGTTCGCATCGAGGCCTCCAGATTTCTCCGAACTCGCCAACTGGATGGGAGTAGCCTCGGCCGTGACCGTAACCGATTCCGACAGGCTCCCGACCTGCAGGCTAAGTTTGCCGACGTCGCGAATCTCCTGCGTTGCAACCACGATGTCTTGCACCGTCAGCCCTTTGAATCCCGAGGACTGGACAGACAGGGAATAAGTGCCGGGTGTCACGTCCAGGAACCGGAAGTTTCCCGACCCGTCCGAAGATGCAGTGCGAATGCTTCCGGTGGCCTGATCAGTCAAGGTGACCTTGGCGTTCGGAACCGTGGCGCTGGCCGGGTCCAGGACGGTACCCACCAGAGAACTGGAAACCGTCTGCGCAAACAGGCCCGCACAAAAGAGCGTGAGAGCGCATAAAAGATGTAACGTTTTTCTACAGTGCATCCCTGTTTCTCCTCACCTAAAGCGTTTTTGCCGTCTGAAAGTCCCCTACCAGATCGGATCCGAACCAGTCCCAGTGGCGCCAAACCCCTGATTCCCGTGGCACACATACCCGGCCCGGCACCCACGCAAGAAAAGTTAGGAATTATCGGACCGAAACTATCCGATTCGAGCCGGAATTGCAAGTCCTATACGGTAACAGCCATTTTTATCTAAGCCTTACAGCGCTTTCGTAGCGAACGTATCATACCCTTGAGGGCGTGATGAACACCGTATGCTACGCCCCAGAGAATTGACATGTGCATCGCGGCTCCATGGTGATACAATCAGTCCCATTCCAGGGGGACATTTGCCATGTCGCAGAGGAGACTGCTGGAGCAGGAGTTAGCTCCGGTGGCACAAGGGGTACCGGAGACCGAGGCGGAGCGGGATGCGATTCGCGAGCAACTCGAGCGAATCCTGGCGAATCCCCTGTTCACGCACAGCAAACGCTATCCGCTGCTGCTTCGCAGCGTCGTGGAGCGCACCCTGGCGGGCCACTCCGGGCAACTGAAGGAGCGCACGCTCGGGGTGGAGGTGTTCGGGCGTCACCCGGATTACGATACCAACACGGACCCGGTGGTTCGAATTACCGCGGGAGAGATCCGCAAGCGGATCGCGCAGTATTATCACGAACCGGGACACGAAAACGAATACCGCATCGATTTGCCTTGCGGGTCCTATGTACCCGAATTCCATCGCCCGGTGCAGCCGGACCTGCAGGTGCTGCCACGCCCGGTGGTTCTGCCGCAGGCGGTGGTTCCACCGGTTACTAAGGTCAGAAGAATCAAGCCGGTCTATCTCGGGGCTCTGGCATTGCCTCCGCTGGTATGGTTGGTGGTCTGGCTGTTTTCGGCGACCTCCCTGGACCGGTTTTGGCGGCCGGTTTGGGATTCTCCGGGCTCCGCACTGCTGTGTATTGGAGGCGCGGGAATTGCGCCGGATGCGGCCCTGCCGCCAACGCCGAGCAACCCGGAAATCTCCGTCACTGAAAAGATCAGGCGCGAGTACGTGGATTTTTCGGATGCTACGACGTTTTCCAGACTGGCCGGCCTCTTCCAGGCCAGGGGGAAAAGGTACTCGATGCGGATCGGTTCCTCCACCACGTTTGCCGATCTGCGGGACGGCCCCGTGGTGCTGGTGGGTGGGTTCAACAACGGCTGGACGATGCACCTCCTGGGCCAACTGCGCTTTCGCCTGGCCCGCGACCCAGCGACGGGGGCGCAATGGATCGAGGACCGGCAGAATCCGTCGCAGCGGGAGTGGAGCGTGAACGCCAACCTGCCCTATCTGAAATTGACCGAGGACTACGCCATCATTTCCAGGGTTCTGGATCCGGCGACGGAGCGGATGGTCGTAGTGGCCGCCGGCATTGTTCAGTACGGCACCCTGGCGGCCGGCGAGTTCCTCACCGATCCCCGATACATGGAGGATCTTGGCAAACAGGCCCCGCCCAATTGGCAACGCAAGAACATGCAGGCGGTGATCGGGACCAAGGTGATTAACGGCAACTCCGGGCCTCCCAGGATTTTAAAGACATATTTCTGGTAGGGGGCGAGCGCCGAACCGCAACTCGATTACGGTCGCTTGGCTGCGCGTCAGCCCACCGAACGCCTCGGCCTCCGGCGGTGCACCTCTGCTGACTTCTATGCGGAAGGGCGAATGTGACCGAGAGGCCGGAAAAGATCCTGGCGCTTTATATCCTCACTACCTGCCTGATCCTAATGCCGGATGCGGGCAGGGCCAAGGCATCACGACTCAAAGAAAGGGCAAGCTGAAGCATGCCCCACCTTGCTTTTCATCCCAAAAGGTCCGAATATAGAGATGTAGTATAGTCACACAACACCACCATGCTGAGGTGTCCATGAGTTTCGAGATCACCGCCGTCCTGACCGGCCATCCCTTCACCAAAGGCTTCTGGCCCGACCACATCGCACATCTGGCTGCCATGGCCAGCGAAGTGCACTTTCTGCCCGGAGAGTTGATCTTCCACGAGGGCGACCATTCCAGCCTGTTCTATCTGCTGATTTCGGGCAACGTCGCGCTGGAAGTGATCTCTGCCGGACGGCCGGTTCGGGTTGCCACGCTTTACTCGGGAGAGGTACTCGGCTGGTCGTCGGTCACGGGTGACAACGACAAACAGTTCCAGGCGCGCGCGCTGGAAGAGGTCCATGCCCTGGCTTTTGACGGCGCCCGCCTGGGTCACGCCTGCCAGGAGGATTACGCTTTCGGCTTCTGGTTCATGCGCGCGGTTTTGAGCGTGATGTCCGGCCGCCTGCACGCCATCCGGGCGCAGCTCCTGGATGTCTACACGCCGGTCGAGGCCTGAGTATTAAGACACAAACAACACAGGCAAGGATGCCTGTGTCACTTTAGGATTCGCAAATGGATATCGGGGTTATTCGAGAGCGGGGCGCTTTCGACCGCCGCGTCGCGCTGACGCCTCCCGTGGTGCGGCGGCTGGCCGGCGCGGGACACACCGTTTGGGTGGAAACGGGAGCGGGCGATGGCGCCATGTTCCGCGACACGGAATATATCCGCTCGGGCGGGCAGATTGTGTATTCGCCCGCGGAGGTGCTCCAGCGCGCCGAACTGGTGGCGAAGATCGGCCGGCCCACCAGGGACGAATTGGCCCTCTGCCGACCGGGCATGGCGCTGCTGGCGTTCTACCACCTGGCAGTCGCCGACGGCGGGCTGCGGGAGGCGTTGGCGGAACGCTGCCTCACGGCCATTGGCTGCGAGATCATTGAGCAGGAAACCGGCCGGCTGCCGGTGCTGGCGGCGATCAGCGAGATTGCCGGGCAGATGACCGTGCCGATCGCCGCGCATCTGCTGCGCTCCAGCTCAGGCGGCCGCGGCATCCTGCTCGGCGGAACCCCTGGAGTGCCGCCGGCGCGCGTAGTGATCCTGGGCGCTGGAGCGGTTGGCTCGGCCGCCGCCCGCACGGCCGTCGCAACCGGGGCGCGTGTCCTGGCGTTCGACGTGGAACCGCGCAAACTGCGCCGCGTGATGGAACACGTGCGCGGCGTGGAGACTTGCCTGGCGGACGACGACGCCATCGCCGAGGCCGTGGCGGCGGCGGACGTGGTGATCGGTGCGATCCTGGTAGCCGGTACCCGCACGCCGCATGTGGTCACACGATCCATGGTGGAGAGCATGAAGCCGGGGTCGGCCATCATTGATGTGTCCATCGATCAGGGGGGCTGCGTGGAAACCAGCCGGCCCACCACGCTTTCGGATCCGACCTTTGTCTACAAAGCGGTGACCCATTTCTGCGTCCCCAACTTCACGGCTGATTTGGGCCGATCGAGCAGCGTGGCCATCGCGCAGGCGATGCTGCCTTACCTGCTGGAGCTCGCGCGGGCCGGCGTGGAAGCGGCCGTGAAATCCTGTTCCGAGCTGGCGCGCGGCGTCTACACGCTGCGCGGCCTGCCCGCTCCGGGGAGGCGCCCATGACCAACGACTACCGCTCCCGAATCATGCCCGCCGATGTGGCGATCGCCGAAGTCCAATCGGGGCAGCGCGTCTACGTCCATAACGGCTGTGCCGAACCGGTGGATCTGGTGAAGGCGCTGACCCGGCGAGGCCCCGAGCTGCGCAACGTGGAAGTGCTCCACATGGCCACAATGGGGGTCGCCGACTACAGCCTGCCGGAGTACGAGGGGCACTTCCGTACCAGCGCGCTCTTCATCGGCGGCAACGTACGCCAGGCGGTGCAGGAAGGCCGCGCCGATTACACCCCCATCTTCCTGGGCGAGATCGAAGGTCTGTTCACCTCGGGCGCCCTGCCCATCGATGTGTGCCTTCTGCAATGCACGCCTCCGGACCAGTACGGTTACATGAGCCTGGGGGTCAGCGTCGACGCGTCGCTCACCGCGGCGCAATGCGCCCGGCATGTGATCGTGGAAATCAATCCGCAAATGCCCCGCACGTTGGGCGATACCTTTCTCCACGTGAGCCGCGTAGACGCGTTCGTCGAGGCCTCGCACCCCCTCTCGGAATACCCCAAACATCCCGTCTCGGATTTGCACCGGGCCATCGCGCGCCAGGTAGCGCCGCTGATCCCGGATGGCGCCACCATCCAGACCGGCATCGGAGGAATCCCGGAAGCGGTGCTCGGTCTGCTCCACGACCACAAGGACCTGGGCATCCACTCGGAAATGGTCCCCGACAGCGTTGTCGAACTGATGAAGGCGGGCGTGATCAACAATGATCGGAAGACCATTCATCGGCACAAAGTGATCGCCGGTTTCGCGTTGGGAACCAAGATGCTGTTTGATTTCATCGATAACAACCCGAGCTTCGAGCTGCGCCGCACCGCGTATGCCAACGACCCATTCGTGATCGCGCAGAACGACCGCATGGTGGCTCTCAATTCCGCCATCGAAGTGGATCTGACCGGGCAGGTGTGCGCCGATTCGATGGGCCAAACCTTGTATAGCGGGATTGGCGGGCAGGTCGACTTTCTGCGCGGCGCGGCGCGGTCGAAGGGCGGACTGCCGATCATCACGCTGCCCTCCACGGCGAAGAGCGGCAAGGTCTCGCGCATCGTTCCGAGGCTGCAGCCCGGCGCCGGAGTGGTGACCTCGCGCGGCGACGTGCACTACGTCATCACGGAACACGGCGTGGCGTATCTGCACGGCAAGACCCTGCGCCAGCGGGCCGAGGCGCTGATCCAGGTGGCCGACCCCAAGTTCCGCGACGAGTTGGAAGAGTTCGCGGTGGAAAGCAAGCTGTTGGGGGCCGACCGGTCGCGGGTGCCGGTTTAACTGCGAGTTCACACTATCCCTAAAGGCCTAGATCTAAAGGGATAACTGACATTAATCCCTGAGATTATTTCGTGCCGAACACCACATTAAGGCATCGAGTAAAACATGAAATTCCAACGCTTTCTTGTATTGGTGTTCGCCGCGGCGTTGACCGCGGGGACGAGTGCCGCGGCCTCGGTGACTTTGCTCATGGCCGCAGATGACTACGGTGTGGTCACCATCGATGGCAACGTGGTTATCACTTACTGCGGCTCTGGGGCAAGCAACCCCTATACGACCTTTGCCACCCTGAACCTGACCGACGACTGGCATACGATTTCGATTGACTATAAAAACACGACCGGGACGAATGGCTTGACCCTGAATGAGACGTATAACCCTAGCATTTATCAGGATTGGAGTTGGGTGTCGCTGGCGGTTCTGCGATCGCTTGACGCAAGCGGGAATACGATCAACGGTTTGAGAGGAGACTACTTTAATCTCGCGGGAGATCCACTGAAGACTGATTATGGCGAAGGACCGATTCACTACAACGGCGCCTATGCCCCGTGGTCTCCCACCTTCAGTTCGTCGTCTACCTTTGAAGAGATATTGACCGGCCAGATCTACATCGGTTCGGATGCGAACCCGCCGCTTGGTACAATCAATCCCCCGCCAGTGGATCCCCCGCCAACGGATCCCCCGCCAACGGACGGCAGTGACGTGCCCGAACCGGCCAGTTGGTGGCTCATGGCGGCCGCCTTGCCCCTCCTGGTGTTTTCGAAGCTCCGCTTGGGCCGCGCAAGAATCCGCCAATAGGACCCACGCGGCCCCCGTGGGGCAGCCCTCGACGTACGCGGCCTGCCCCCGCGCAATCTGCTCGCAGCTGCCGGTGCCTGTCGTGCGCCTGCGCAGCCCCGCTGATGGGCGAAGCGTACGGCCGCTGCGATAAACTATCGGCTTCATGGAAACCCGCACGCTTGCTCACACCGATCTCACCGTCTCACGCGCCTGCTTCGGCACCATGACTTTCGGCAAGTCGTCCGATGAGGCTACCGCCAGGCGGATGGTGAACGCCTGCCTGGACCGCGGCATCAACTTCTACGATACGGCCAACGTGTACAACGCCGGCGTCGCGGAATCGATGCTCGGCAAAATCCTGAAAGGCCGCCGGGACCGGGTGGTGCTGGCCAGCAAGGTGGGCTTCCAAATGGGTGGTGCTCCCGACGATGTGGGCTTGTCGCGCGCCGCCATCTTGAAGGCGATCGACCAAAGCCTGGCCCGGCTGCAGACCGACTACCTGGACCTCTACTACCTGCACTCGCCGGATTGGGACGTGCCGATGGAGGAAAGCCTGGGGGCCATGGACGAGTTGGTGCGGGCCGGCAAGGTACGGTACCCTGCGTGTTCCAATTACGCCGGCTGGCAGGTGGTCCGGATGTTGTGGATCTCCGAGCAGAAGGGTTACCACGCGCCGTACGTTTCGCAACCCATGTACAATCTGCTGGCGCGCGGCATCGAGCAGGAATACCTGGCGATGTCGAAGGCTTTCGGTGTCTCGACCGTGGTCTTCAACCCGCTGGCCGGCGGTCTCCTGACCGGAAAACAACAGCGCCAGCGCCCGCTGCCCGGCACACGCTTCGATAATAACCAGATGTATCTGGACCGCTACTGGCATCCGGCCTGTTTCGACGCCGTGGATGAACTGCAGGCGCTGGCCCGGAAGGAGGGCCGTTCGCTGGTAGATCTCTCGCTGGGCTGGTTGTTGCACCATACCGCGGCGGATTGCGTGATCCTGGGAGCATCCACGATGGCCCACCTGGAGCAGAATCTGGACGCGCTGGAGAAGGGCCCGCTGCAGCCTGAGACCGTGGCGGCATGCGACGCCATCTGGCAGAAGCTGCGCGGTGTCACGCCGAAGTACAACCGATAGCCAAGCAGTATCCACGAAATTAGGTTGACAGGCGGAAGCGCCTGTCCCACCCTCAACCCGGCTGGGTGGTGACTTGTAAGACAGCCACCAGGCGAACCACCTTGGGCGCGCTCTTGGCGACCGTTTCGGCCTTCGCCTTGATCTCCGGGGTGCGGCGCCAGACCTCGGGTTCACATCGAAGCCTGTCCTACAATGAAGGTATGCGGGGCAAATGGGCCTGGATGGGCGTGCTGGCGTTATGCGCCGGTGTGGGCGCGGGAGCCCTTTCGCTGCGGCATCGGCGCGTGGCGACGGAACTGCCAGGCCGGAACGGAGGCGCGGCCGTTATCTCCACACCGGAAATCTCGCTCAACGGGACCATCCGCCCGCAACACATCGCCGGTGTGGGCTCCGAGATCGAGGGCAACATCGAGGCGTTCATGGCGGATGTGGGGGACGAGGTTTTCCAGGGGCAGGTGCTGGCGCGCATTGGCGCCGCCGGCCTGGAGAGCGAACGCGAGGCGGCGGCGCATGCCGTGGAGTACGCGCAGGACCAGGTGAGTAAGGCCGAAGCGGCGATCAACTCCGCCCGCATGGAAGCATCGCGGGCTACGGCGGACGAAGAACGCGCCCGAATGGCGCTCGATCGCGCGGGAAAGGTCTACGCGCGCCAGAAGACGCTGCACGAAGCGGGCGCTACGCCGCGCCTGACATTTGAGAAAGCGGAGCAGGAATACGAGGCCGCCCAGCAGGAATTCACCATCATCGACAAAGGGGCGCGCGGCGCGAACGACAACGTCCAAAGCGCCATCGAGAGCCTGAATGCGGCGAAGAAGGTGCTGGCCGAGAAGAGCCAGGCACTGGAGGATGCGCAGGGGGCCTTCGAGGTGGCCGAAGTGCGTGCGCCGGTGGATGGTCTGATCGTGGGGCGCAAAGGAGAATTGGGCAAGCCGGCGCGGGAGTCGGGCGACGAACTGTTCCAGATCGCAACCGATGTTTATGCTCTCGAAGTGGCCGTGGAGCCACAACCGGATGTGCTCAAGCGGCTCCGGCCGGGACAACCCGCGCTGGTGGTGGTTCTGGACCTGCAAACCGGCGGCATGCCGGGAGCGGTGAAGGAGATCAAAGGCACGCAGGCGGTGGTGGAGTTCAGCAGCACCCTGCCGGCGATCCGTCCCGGAATGCGCGCGGATGTGCGATTGAAATTGGAGTAGGGGTCGGCGCGATGCCTTACAATAGAGGTTTCCGGAACCGATTATGGAATTCCTAGCTACCAGCCTGTTGGAACTCGTCACCGAGACATCCACCAACCTCCCACCCGATGTGCGCGCCGCTATGTCGTTGGCGGCCAGCTCCGAAACGCCGGGGACGCAGTCCTCGCAGGCGCTCGACATCATCCTGTCGAATGTCGATATGGCCGTGGATGATGAAGGCCCCATCTGCCAGGACACCGGGATGCCGACGTTTTTCGTGCACACGCCGGTGGGAGTGAACCAGATCCGCATCAGGAAGGCGATTCAGCAGGCCGTAGCGGAGGCGACGCGGCTGGGCAAACTGCGGCCGAATTCGGTGGACTCCCTCACCGGGAAGAACAGCGGCAATAACCTGGGGGAAGAGACCCCAGTGGTGCACTTCGAGCAGTGGGAAGAGGACGAGATCGAGGTCAAGCTGATCCTGAAGGGCGGCGGCTGCGAGAACAAGAACATCCAATACTCGGTGCCGTGCAACCTGGACCACCTGGGGCGCGCGGACCGCAATCTGGAAGGCGTGCGCAAGTGCATTCTGCACGCGGTGTGGCAGGCGCAGGGACAAGGCTGCGCGCCCGGAGCGTTGGGAGTGTGCATCGGCAGCGACCGCGCGCACGGGTACGAACTGGCGAAGCGGCAACTCCTGCGCACGCTGGACGACGTGAACCCCGATGCCGCGCTGGCGGCGTTGGAGGCGGAGATTATGGAGGAGGCCAACCGGCTGGGTGTGGGCGCGATGGGGTTCGGTGGCAAGGCCTCGCTGATCGGGTGTAAGATCGGGGCGGCCAATCGTCTGCCGGCGAGTTTTTTCGTTTCGGTGGCGTATGACTGCTGGGCGTTCCGCCGTTTGGGAGTGCGGCTCGACGCGGAGACCGGCGCTATCACCAAGTGGCTGTACCGCGATCCGTCGCGGCCGGTGGAGCGTATGGCGCGCGGCGAAGGCTTCCCGCTGACCGGGCGCGAGGTGATCCTGACGCCTCCGCTGACAGAGGCGCAGATGCGCGCGCTGAACGTGGGGGATGTGGTGCTCATCAGCGGCGAGATGTTCACAGGCCGCGACAACGTGCATTCCTACCTCATGAAGAATCCGCCCCCGGTGGATCTGACGGGCGCCGTGCTGTACCATTGCGGCCCGGTCATGCTGAAGGAGGGCGACCGCTGGACGGTAAAGGCGGCGGGCCCGACGACGAGTATTCGCGAAGAGCCCTATCAGGCGGATGTGATCCGGCGTTACGGCGTCCGCGCGGTGATCGGCAAAGGCGGGATGGGCCCCAAGACGTTGGCTGCGCTGAAAGAATCGGGCGCCGTCTACCTGAACGGTATCGGCGGCGCCGCGCAATACTATGCGCGCACGGTGGAGCAAGTACTGGGCGTGCACCTGCTGGAGTTCGGGATTCCGGAAGCCATGTGGCATCTCCGCGTGCGGAACTTCGCGGCGATCGTAACGATGGATGCTCACGGAAACAGTTTGCACGCAGAGGTGGAGAAATCGACCGGCCAGGTGCTGGCGGAATTGGCCGTCGTTGCGGCTGGCGCCCCGGAAAAGATAGACTAGTAGCTAGCACCAGGAACTGGCACTGAGGTTCCTGGTTTCTGAGAAGTCTCAGGTTTCCAATTCCCCGGTCGTCTAATGGTAGGACAGCGGCCTTTGGAGCCGTGAATCGTGGTTCGAATCCATGCCGGGGAGCCAATCAATTTAGAATCAATCATATACAAGCCTGATTTGACTTCGTGTACATAACCGCGTGTACACTGAAGGCATGTCGCTGACGCTTTACCGTCGTCATTTGGCCACCTGCATCGTGAGGAAGAGCAAGATCTCCGCGCGCGCCAAACGACTGGCTATGGATTGCGAGTGCCCGATCTGGACGTACGGCCGGATCGGGAACAACCTCGTGCCACGGCAGAGCACGGGCTTCAACGACCTCGCAAAAGCAGAGGCGTTACGCGACTCCCTGATCGCGCGCTCCAAGGGCGAAGCTGCTCACGGCGTAAGGATCGATGAGTGCGTTCAAAAATACTTGGCATCGCACAAGCACGAGTTGGGAGACAAGACCTACGGACACTACGAGCTTCACCTCGGGCGTCTCCAGAAGTACTGCGAGCTTCACGGCGTCTTCTCCATGGGGGAATTGACGGTCGATCTTCTGGAGACCTTCAAGGTCGATGGCCTCCCAGGTCTGGCAGACACTTCAAAATCGACCGTCGTCGCCAAACTTCGTTGTTTCCTGCGAGAGGCTTTTCGCCGCGGTTGGATCAAGGAGTCGCTTGTCGATCGCGTGAAGGCGCATCGGGCCGTTTACGATCAGAAGGAGCCGTATTCCGATGAAGACGTGGAGAAGATCCTGAACGAAGCGCTTAAACTCAGCGGGGGCACGCGCGGATACGCCAAACGTCCGAAAACATTCCGCCTGCTCTTGGAACTGATGCTCGAAACGGGGATGAGGGTCGGGGATGCGATTCGGTTTGACCCCGGACTCGTTACCAAGGGTGAACATCTCTGGGTCTACACATACCTGCCGCAAAAGCACAAGAAGACGGAAAAGCCGAAACCGATCGAGGCATATCTCTCCGACCGCCTCAAGAAAGCGATCGATACCACCGAGTGGCTCTCGCCGAGGCTCCCGTTCCATTTCGGCGCCAGCAAGAACCCCGCGTATCTCGCAAATGAAGTCTACGAGCGGATGCAGACACTAGGCGCCCGGTGCGGTGTTTCCGACTGTCGCCCGCATCGTCTCCGAGATACGTTCGCCGTTCGCAAGCTGCTGGCCGGCTTTCAGCTTGAGGACGTTTCGCGTCTTCTTGGACATTCCAGCGTCAAGGTCACGGAGACGTACTATGCGAAGTGGGTTTCCACCCGCAAACTGCGCCTGGAGCGGCTCGTGGCCGAGTCTCTCGTGAACGCGTAGGGCAACACTTTCAGGGATCGATAGCGTGGTGTATTTTCGTCTGCCAGTGCCCGTCTCCAGACGAATCACTCCCGCCTCAGTCGAGAAGAGTCTGATAATCGTGTTGTCCGAGAAGCCCCAGAGCGAGGCAAGTTCCCTAACCCGGTAGTGCTTCTCAAGCGCGGCGCTACTCATATGCCCGATTCCGCAGATCGGTCCAGTGCGAACAGAGCGCTGACGGCGTGGGACGGACCGGTGTGCATACCCTCCATGCTCTATTTCTACGGCATGACAGGCCTCCCCTGCAAAAGTGTCTGAAAATGTTCGCTATCTAACGCCTATGTGCGTAGGGCCTGCTCTGCCCGGTTGCCATCAGCTTGGGGCGTTGGCGATTCGGTCGAATTTGACATGCCGTGAGATTCGGGATAACTAAGAACAGGGATGTGTTTTGATGGCCAGAAAATTCACTCTCGAAGTCGAGGTGGTTGTCGAGGACAACACGGCGACCAAGACCCTGGAAGTCGCCAGCGAGCGTTACACCAGTCGCGGCGGGGCGAGAGTTTGCACGGGACGAAGACGGGCCCGCCCGGCGGCTCCGGAAGAGTTCATCTCGGGCATCGAAGATGGGTTGCTCGAACTGCTGGAACAGAACCCGCTTTTTGCCGAGGCTGGTGTAGAAGTCACGCGGGTGTCGTGCGGCGCGTCAGCCGCATCGCCGGCGCGGCCAGATGGCGCTTCGGTGGAATGCTACAGCATTCCTCAAGACGATCTCGACGAGGCTGACTCGGGCCTATATCTCTGCCGATGGCCCAACGGTGACTTCTCTATCGTCAAAGCCGACAAGAAGCGCGCGGCGGTCGTGGCATTGGACGAATGGGCGGGCGCAGAACCTTCTTGGCTGGTCCCGATGGACCACTGTATGATCGATTTCGCACTGAACGACGATGGCGAGATCCAACTGGCCGAGTTCGGTGAAGAGACGGCCGATTTTGTCTGGGATCACTGCTATCCGGAGCTAAGGGCGCTGCTATCAGGCCCGAATCTCAAGCGCCGAAAACGAAGCAAACGGAATCCGGAAACAACGCAGGGAGTCCGGACGGCGGTTCAACGCGAGCGCGAGCGCCTGTGGGATAGCCAAGGCGCCAGCGCACCGGCGAACACGGCTCTCGGTAAAGAACTCCAGAAGCGTTTGCGCACGACTGGTCCGGTCGCGGACCACTATGTGGAGGAGATCGGAAATCGGATCTTGCGAGGCGAGACGGGAGTGAAAGGGAAACCTAACTAATGCGGCCTGAGGTTGGCGGTTGGGGCCCTGCGTGTGAAGCAAGCGCTCCGGGGACATCGGAGCGCAGCCTGGTAGCGCACCTGCCTTGGGCGCAGGGGGTCGGGCGTTCAAATCGCCCCGCCCCGACCAATCCTCCTGCTGATTCCAAAAGAGTTGTTCCATCGGCGTTCCATCGTCTTCGCCCATTCTTTGCCTCGACTGTGCCAGAACTGTGTCAAAACCCCTTCAGTTCGCCTTCACTGTGCCAGAACCCTTGCCGCCTTCATTCGCGTGTCGGTTCAGCTTTTCCAGAGCTTCGCGCTTCATCTGAAGTTTCATCTGCGAATACTTCTTGAAGACCTTCGCGTCGCCTTGGCGCAACAGCTGCGTCACCCATTCGTCCGCTACGCCTCCCGCGCTGAGGCGGGTGGCGTATGTCGATCTGAGATCGTAGATGCGAAAGTATCGGACACCCGCCCTCCGGAGCGTCGCCCGCCATACCGTCTTGAACGTCAACTGATAACCATTTGGGTTCTCCTCGCTCGGGAACAGATAGGGACTGGGACCTGCGATCGCGATCTGGCTCTCAAAAGCCTCGACTGCGATCTCGGAAAGCGGAACCTCCGCCACTCCGTTTGGCGTCTTCGAATCGGGAATCCACACTGTCCGGTTCTCCAGGTCGACCTGCTCCTTTTTCATGGGAGCGAGTTCTTTGTAGATCCGAAGCCCGGCCTCGGTGATAATGCGGATCACGTTGCGCAGGTATTCGGGAGCCGCGATCTCGATCTTCTGCTGCTCCGACCAGGCCATGTAGTGCGGCCGGAACAACCCGTCGACTCTCGCCGGGAACTCGACTCCAGCACACGGGTTCGCGAACAGAAACTTCTTGCGGACCGCCACGTTCAGCATACGGCGGAGCACCCGGAGTTCCTGGTGTACCGTTGTCGCCTTCAACGTTCCCTTCTCCACGAATCCCTCTCCCGTTTTCACAACGACTCGCTGTTTGAGCCTCCGACGAAGATACTCCTCGATATCGTCGGCGGTCAATTCAGCGAGTTTCGTCGTTTCGAACACTGCCCTCAGATGCTTCAGCGCGCGCCCATTGACCTCGTGGGTTTTCGGCGCGCGGAATGGCGGCCTGGAGAAATTCTCCAGATAAAAATCCGACCATTCCCCAAAACCAAGATCGCTCCCCCGCCGTAAGGCCGGCAGGGTATTGTTGTCTCGGGCCTGCAGGCGTTCTCTGAGGCTTCGTTGCGCTTCATCCCAAGCCTCAGTGCCGGTCGATTCACGCTGGCGAACACCGGTCTTGTCCCGGTATTGCATCCACCAGATCGCCGATCCCTCACGCTTATACAGGCCGCCATCATGCTTTATCGGTCTTGCCATTCCACCACCTCTTGTTTGAATTTGGCGCGGAAGGGCTCCAACTCCGATCTCAGAAACCGGATGTTGCGGCCCATCACGCGGAGATGGGGAATCTGCTTTCGCTCTACCCAAAGATACACTGTTTGGACGCTGACACCCAGGTACACAGCAGCGTCGCGAACCGTGAGTGGAAGTTCTGCGGGAAGGAGCGCCAATCCCAGGGCGCTTCCGCCCGGGGAATTGAGATGGGGGAGGTGCTTTGGATTCATGCCTATTTGTAAGGCCTCCTCGGGGTTTACTCCAAAACTCTACCGGGGCCCCCAAGGTGGGTCGCCCGCAATCGCACATGGGACGTTGGTCTCAGCCCCCGCGCAGCTTGCGAAGGGCTTGGCGCGATGGATCAAAACCCGGCGCCGGTCGGCGCCGACCCGGCCCTCTGAGGAGAGTTCCTCTTCCTTCGACTTCCAGGGCATACTTCAGGTGCGGATAGGGAAAGGCCCCAGCAAATGGATATTGGGCTCGCGGTCTCAGCGCTTCACGGAACCTTGATAGCGAATCAAAAGGCGAGCGGAACTTGGGGATATCGCGGCAGTCAGGACTCGGTCGAACCCACATGTTTCGCGATATTGGCACTGCGGCAGCACCCGAGCATCAAACTGGCGCGGGCGACCAAAGCACTTCTGGGTCTTCAGAACTCAGACGGAAGCTGGCCAGCGTTCGCAGGCGACGAGCCGGAGGGGTGCTGGGCAACGGCCCTTGCTGTCCTGAGCCTCGTTGAGACGGGGCATGCAACGAAGCACATGGCATCGGGAGTCCAGTGGCTCTTGAACGCGCGAGGCCGCGAAGCGAACTGGTTGTGGCGCTGGAAACTCCGCGCGTTCGACAACAAGGTGCAGTTCGATCCAGCCAAGTTTGGCTGGAGTTGGGTATCAGGTACGACGAGTTGGGTAATTCCGACTGCATTCGCCCTAATTGCCCTTCAACAGGCCAGGCAGCGAGGCTATGACAGCAGTGCCCGGCTCACTGAGCGGGTCGACATCGGCGCCAGCATGCTCCTCGACCGAATGTGCCCCGGCGGCGGATGGAATTCTGGGAATGGAGTCGCATTTGGCGTGGCGCTCGCGCCGCATATCGACGCAACCTCAATCGCACTGCTGGCCTTGATAGGCCATCAGAAGGAACAGGCGGTTCAGAGATCACTCCACTGGCTGGTGACCCGTCTCGCGGGATGTCCATCGCCATACAGTCTGGCCTGGGGTGTCCTTGCGATTGCAGAGTACCGACGCATCAGTCCGGAAGCCAGGGAGAGTCTGCGCGACAGGGCCGAAGAACTGATGCGGCTGACCGAGGATGCGGCGAGTATCGAGGACAGTTGCACTCTCGCGGTAAGCGCCCTAGCGCTTGAGGCGGTGAATGGAGACAGCGTGTTTGAGGTGCGAACGGCATGAATCCGGATCGTCGCAGGCTGATAATCAGTGCCGCTGGGGTAGCAGCCGGGGGAATGGCGACAGCGCACCTCCTCCCCGAAGAGATGCTGCTGCTAGACCGACGCCCGCGGCGCTCCCGTGTAGCGATCATCGCCGCGCAGGAATACTCAGAGAGTCTCGAAGGGGTGCTGGTGTCGGGCCTTCGGGAGTTTCACCTGAACTTGCGCGGAAGATCTTTACTGCTCAAACCGAACCTAGTGGAATACATCGCTGGCGTGGAAGTCAACACGAATCCCGTGCTGGTGAGTGCTGCGGCCCAGGCATTTCTCAAGCTGGGCGCCGACAGCGTCGTAGTGGGAGAGGGTCCTGGGCACCAGCGCGACACATATCTGGTGCTCGCCGAGAGCGGGCTCGCAGATCAACTCCGCAGCCAGAAGATCCATTTCGTGGATCTAAACCGCGACGAATTGTTCAAGGTGCCAACGAGAGCCACCTACACGGGTCTGGAGCACCTATGGCTGCCTAGGACTGTACTCAACTCGGACTTCGTGGTGTCAATGCCGAAGATTAAGACCCACCACTGGGCTGGCGTTACCTTGAGCATGAAGAACATGTTCGGTGTAGTGCCGGGCACAAAGTACGGCTGGCCCAAGAACGTTCTGCATTGGAAGGGCATCCACCGCAGCATTCTCGATATTTGCGCGACGGCTCCACCGCATTTCGTCATCGCGGACGGCATTGTTGCGATGGAAGGCAACGGGCCGCTGCACGGAACACACCGGCATCTTGGAAAGATCGTTCTCGCCGACGATCCCGTAGCCGCGGATTTCACGTGTGCGCGCCTGATGGGTCTCGATCCATATCGTGTCTGGCATCTCGCTCGGGCGGCGCAATTCCTCGGAAATGGCTCTAACGGCCGAATCGATCTGATCGCGGAAGGACTGCCGCTGAGGACGAATCCCTTTGATGTGTTGCCGGAATTCGCTGGCCTTCAAATGCGATTGTGAGCACGCTGAGGATTCGGGAGATGTGGGGTCAGTCGTCCGCTCTTGCTCTGTGCCAGGCGCACAACGGTCCCACACGCAATTTCGGATAGCTCCAAGAATCTTTTTCAGGTTGAACAGGATTCAATCGGGGGCTTGGGCGTGAATTTCAGATAGGTCTGGGAACATTATTCCGGTTTGCATCGTGAGTGGCCAACGAGCGGAGCGACCCGGAAATAGATCCAGGAACATTTTTCGGGTTGGCACAGTTTGGTGATAGTGGAAGGCAACGGCGAGATAGCTCCACGAACATTTTTCCGGTCGAGTCGACGCTTCGAGGTCGGAGGTAGACGCCGCGATAGGTCCAAGAACATTTTTCGAGTAAGCGGTGGAGCGCCAACGAGTGGCGTGAACTTCCGATAGGTCCAGGATTATTTTCAGGCTCACCGAATGCCGGGCAGAACGAAGTGGGGCTCGGATAGGTCCAAGAACATTTTTCGAGTGGGCCGAATCTGGCTGTGAGTCAGATAGGCAAAGGACCTCAACGCGTTACCGGCAGCCTTACAAGTATGGACCGAGGCGCGTTTCCCAATAGAATCGGGCCAGAGGAAAACCGTGTTCTCGTCACTCGAAGATCTCGGCCAGCGATTGGGAAAAGCGAAGTACGTAATCGACGACGTTACGCTTCAGGTCGTCTACCTCGCCTCGCGGATGCAGAAGCCGGTGATAGTGGAAGGACCGCCTGGCTGCGGCAAGACCGCTCTGGCCCAGGCGATTGCGTCGGCTGGGAATACCGTCATTGAGCGACTGCAGTGTTATGAAGGCATCAATGAGGAGAAGGCAATCGGGAAGTTCGACGGTGCCCTTCAGAAGCTGTTCCTTGAAACGCAGGGAGATCGTCTTCAGAAAGACTGGGACGCGATCCGGGCCAATCTGCACACGCTAGATTTCTTCGTCCAGGGGCCCCTGCTGAGATCACTGTTGTACGAGCGGCCGTGCGTACTACTGATCGACGAGGTCGACAAGGTGGATGAAGGCTTCGAAGCTCTGCTGCTCGAAATCCTTTCGGAATGGCAGATCTCGGTACCCAAGTTGGGGACGGTTAAGCACAAGGCGATTCCCTTCGTGATCCTCACCTCGAACGAGGTTAGGCGGCTGGGCGACCCGTTGCGGCGCCGCAGTTTCTATTTACGCGTGGAGTTCCCGCCTGTCGACCGGGAGGCCGAGATCCTGGGAGTTCGCAGCACGACTACGAATCCCAGGCTACGACGGATCATCGCCGGTTTGGCACATGCACTACGCGGCTGGCAGATGGAGAAGCCAGTTTCAATTGCAGAGATGCTCGAACTGGCGCAGGCCCTGGAAATCCTGGGGCTTGACGACATCACGCCGGAGATGCGGGACATTCTGCTGCCCTTGGTGGCGAAGACGGAGTCGGATCGGAAACGGCTCTTACTACGGGATGGCTTCGCATCTCTAGTGCATGACTCGCACCAATATTCAGCTGACGTTTCGCAGGATTCACTGGAGAGGGAACTGTCGGATGTGCCGGCGGCTCGGTAGTGCGACCAAGTCTATGGCGATGGGACGGGCGAGACTGATCTATCTGTTCGCAGCAGGCGCCGCTGTGTGTGCGGCTCAACAAGATCAGCGGGCAGCGGCCGTGCAACTGGCGGATCACTATGCGGCTGTTTATCAGGTACCACGCGAGCTGGTCCACTCGATCATCGAGGTCGAGTCTGGCTGGCAGCCGCACGCAGTTTCGAACAAAGGCGCGGTAGGGCTGATGCAGCTGATGCCCGCCACGGCGGTTACGTTTGGGGTCACGAACCGCTTCGAGATCGAACAGAACATCCGAGGAGGAGTGGCGTATCTGGCCCGGCTTCTGAAGCTGTTCAACGGGGACCTACGTTTAGTTGCCGCGGCGTATCTGACTGGCGAGACGCAAATTCTGCGGGCTGGCCTGGAGTACTCAAACGCTGAGGTTTACAAGTATGTGGCCAAGGTGGCGCGGTTGTACCGGGAGAAGCGCTTGAAACGCCTCCAGACTGAGGTGCTCGCGCCAAACACGTTGCAAGGAGGTAGTCAGCTATGACGGTCATGAAGTGGGTGTTTTGCATTGTCCCCATACTCGAATTCGTGGGACGAGCGCAGGGACAAGCAATAGTGCAGATTCAGGTCCAACCGCAGGTCGTCGGCCGGTCTATTCGAGACGGCCAGGTGACGACAGTGTTTTTGGCGCCGCGCTACGTAACGGCGATTCGGATGCCGGAGCCGATTAACTCGGTGGTCGTGGGCGATCCGTCTTCGTTCTCCGCCGAGCATTCGGATCGTGAACCAAACCTGGTGTTCGTAAAACCAATCACGCTGAAGGTGGCACAGACCAACCTGCTCATATCGTCGACTCGTGGCCTGCAGACAAGCCTCCTCCTGGTCAGCCGCGGTGAACTGAAGGAGGAAGGACAACCCGCGGTGGATTTTCTGATGCGGTACAAGCCGGCGGGACAGTTTCTGATCCAGCCCGCGGACTCCCCATCGGCGGCGATCCCGCAAACCGTAACTGTCGGCAGCACGGTAAGAGTACCGTTTGGCGCTGCACTGCCAGGCCCAGTTGCACCCGCCTCGTTGACCAATTACGGCGCCTCGAAGGAGCAATCGGCAGTGCAACTGCGGGTGGCGGCCAATTCCACGACGGTGGTCAGAACTGCTCTCGACGATCTACTGGACCGTCAACGACTTGCTCCCTTGCCGGCCCTTTACGGCCAGAAGCCGGGTATTTCGCCACCGGGCAAGGAGCTGGTGAAGACCGGCGTCAGCGAAGTGATCGATCAGGGCAGCGCAGTGGTGATCTTGTTCTCAGCCGTCAACGTTCAGGACCATGCCGTCGAACTGATGCCCCCGCAGATTCAGTTGGGCGGCATGAAGAAGAGTGGGACGATCATTCGCAAGTCACGCTGGTCGACGTCCGAGCAGTTGCCCGTTACGGACTTCCGGATGAGCCGCCGACGGCTCGGCCCAGGTGAGCGGGCAGATGGCGTGGTGGTCTTCCAGCGTCCGTCGTTCAAACAGTCGACTGAGACGCTCTTCCTTCAGATGGCCGAGTCTGGTGCGGTGGATCGCCCGGCTTTGGCTCCTATTGGTTTTGGAATTAGCAGCTTTCGAGAGGTGACGTATGATGTCCGATAACCACATTCGCGATGAAAGACTGGAGCGAGAAATGGGCGAACAGGACGATCCCACGCTGACGGCGCGGGTCAGCCGGCCTGGTGGCGTCGCGGAGGAATCGAAGCCACCGGAGACCACCCCTGCGGAGGCCCCGGCCGCGACTGGCGGAATCGTGCAGCAGATCTGGCGGCGAATTAAGGAAGAACGGAACCGGCCCAAACGGGTTGAGATCAACACACGCGGCCAGAACAACATGGACCGGAGCAAGGCGTTTCTCGTTCTCGGCACGGCTGTCGTTTTGTGCGGCTTTGCGCTTCTCGCGCTGTTCTCTACCTCCGGCGCCGAAAAACGGGTTCAGGAACGGCGCACGAAGCCTAGTTTAGGGAGACCGGAGAGCGCGGCACAACAGGGGGGCCGTCCGGGATCGACAATTCCGCTCCTCAATGCCGACCAAGGTGCCGGCGATCAGAATAGCGAACAACTGAGTCCAGACGATATCCTGGCGACTTCGCGCCGCGCACAGATGGGAAACCAGCAGCAGCCGACGAAGACGCCGGACGAGCATGCGCTAAACCAAGTGCCCCCCGTCAATGATCCGGTGCTTGAAGCGTACCGGCAGCGAAACAACTACGCCTATACTCCTCCACCCCCGCCGCCGCCCGCAGCCCCTGCGGTCCTGCCGGCCTCACAACCAAGTAACGAGTCGGAAGGGCTGAAGAAATCGTCCTTGGTGTTCGTGCGGAACACGACTTCGGAGACGGCGACGAACGCCCGCCAATTGACGGCTCAGCCTGCCTACATTGAGCGAAAGGGGGTCTCGACGTTGCTGCCGACCGGCAGTCGGCTGGTTGCACGATTGCAGAACTCCGTCAGTAGCGCCGTGAAGACGCCAGTCATTGCGGTGATCGAATACAACTACGAACAGGGCGGCGAGATTCTGATTCCGGCGGGCACGAAAGCTATCGGCCAGTTGGCGCAGGCGAGTCAGAGTGGCCAGGTGGGCCTTCGATTTACGGCTCTGGAAATGCCCGACGGCAGTACCGAGAGCATTGAAGGCAGTGGGGTCGCACTCGACTACGGTCCCCTGAAAGGAACCGTGAACGGGCGCAATGGAGTAAAGCGCGCCCTGGTTCGGTCGATGACTGGCATAGGGTCGATCGCGGCGTACCTGGTGGGCGGCGGTGGTTACGGTGGGCTGACGGGTCCGATCGATCAGAGTGTTCTACTGCGGGAAAGGATCGCATCGAATGTCGGACTCGCAGGTGAACAGGAGTTGATGGCGATGGGGTATTCCCAGAACGTGGTCGTCACGCTCTCAGGCAACACGCGGTTCTACATCGTCCTTCAGGAAGCAGCTACGACGCCCAACAGAGCCGATCTTGCCCCGAATGTGGGACCCGGCGCTCGGACGAGCCTTGTTAGCGCAAACCAACAAGCCCTGCCGACGGCGGCGGAGCTTCGAGAGCTCGTAGACCTGAAGAATGAACTCAACCGGATGTATCGAGAGGTGGCGGCTACCCGGGCACAGGAGCCACCTCCTCCGCAGCAGTGAGGTGGCAGTGGAACCGAACTGGAAACCACTCGAGGCGAAGCTCGGCGCACTCCGGTGCGCCGGTTTTATGTTTATGGGTCGTTCGAATGGGATCAACCACTACAAACACGGCCTCAGCCGGCGCTATTTGTTCCTTGATGACGTTGGGCGGGCCTACGAATCCGTGAGGCGGAACCAGTTTCGAGAGATTCCTTTCGACGAAGCGGTGGCGCGCGTCGAGGGGCCATTGAAGGAATTGGGCGAGACGCTCGAAACGGCGTACGACGACGCCTACATCAGCCGGAAAGAGACGGCTCTAAGAGCGGCGGGCATTGACGTACTCCGGCTGCGGATTGTGCCAGAGGACACAGTTGTATAGGGCATACTCGGGCAGCGGTGGCGGGCGGTCTTCGGATGCGGTAGATTAGCCCCAAGGAGTCGGGTTTTGCGCTCCGAACGCCAAGCAACGAGTCCGTTTCTTTGGGTGGCTATTCAGCTCGGGCACTTCCTTAGCGAGGGCTACCGGGAGATCCACGCACTCATCGCCTCGAATACCCCACGCAGTTTCAAGAAGCTCTTCACGAGCAGCTTAGCCGCACTCGTCCTGGCGTTGCTGGCGGTAATTGTGATTGCATCGCAGCTACATCCGGCTGTGGTCATTCTTGCGGTTGCATGCGTGCTGATGATCGTCTACCGAGGAAGTCTTTTTCGAAGGCTGGCACTCTTCGCCGGCTATTTCCTGTGTGGTTTCATACTCTTTATTGGCGCTGGCCTGATAACAACGGTTCCGCTTGAAAAAGAGTATCCGCTTCTGGCTAAAGTGATCGCGGTGGCGCTGTTTGTTGTGCTCTGCATCGTTATCCCGGCATTGCTGTCAATGCGGCCGAGGCAGGAGATTGCCGCAGGCGATGGGGACCTGGCTTCGGGCGACTGCGAGTCTACGGCGGCGACCCACACCTTTGCCGACATCGGTGGCTTGGAAGAAGCCAAGCAGCAGATTCGAGAGCTAGCCCAGGCGAACCTGCACGCGAAGAAGTTCGATCAGTACGGAGTGTTCAGGAACGGCATTCTGCTCCACGGCCCGAGGGTAACGGGTAAGACATTCCTCGCGGAGGCGGTTGCTGGAGAGTTCAAGCTCAAATACTATTGCGCGTCGGCGGCCGGTCTTCACCATAAGTATGTGGGCGAGACGGAGCGTCATATTGAGACGCTGTTCCAGCAGGCCATCAGCAGCAGCCCGGCGGTGCTGTTCATTGACGAGATTGACGCCTTGGGCACAAAGCGACAGCAGCTCGGAGACGGTGACGACACGGGTGGCGCAGCACGGGGTTATAACTCCGCGACCTCCCAGTTAATGGGGTGTATCGACGCCGCTCGTAAACATCCCGGGCTGATCCTCATCGCCGCCACGAACTTCTACGATGGTTTGGATCGAGCTCTGATCCGGGAAGGTCGGTTCGATCTACACATTCGGATCGATCTACCAAATGAAGCTGAGAGGACTCGGATCTTTGACGCACAGCTGGCAAGGCGGCCAGCGAGAAAGTTTGGTCTCCAATCGTTCGCGAAGAAAACACCCGGCTGGAGCGCGGCCAAGATTGGCACGCTCGTGGATCGCGCCGCCTTCTTTGCTGCCGAACAGCATCGAAGTATCGAAGAGTGCGACCTGACGCGAGCCTTCGCGGAGACGGGTGGCAAGGACCGCGCGGCATTGAAGGAAGTGGACTGGACTGATGTCGTTCTGTCGCCGGATGCAGAGGCAGATCTCCGGAACCTGTGCCGCCTGATGGACCCTGCGTACGGAGAGCGCCTCAAGTTGGCCATGCCTACCGGCCTGCTGTTGATCGGGCCCCCTGGAACCGGCAAGACGACGATCGCTCGGTTGATTGCGACGCAGACCAAACGGAGCTTCTACCAGATCACGGCCGCCGACATCCTGGGCGCCGCTACGGGCGCATCGGTCAAGAAACTCGCGGAACTGTTTGCCAGAGCGAAAGAGAACAGTCCGTCGATCATTTTCATAGACGAGATAGATGGCCTGTTGCCCCGCAATAACGGTTTTCAGTCGCAGCACGATATCCAGTTGGTAGAGCAAGCGCGCAGCTTGATCAGTGAGTTGGAACCGCAACACAACGTCTTCCTGATCGGAACCACCAACCACCTCGGCAGCATTGACGCCGCTATCCTTCGCGGAGGGCGCTTCTCGGAGAAGATAGAGCTCGGCACGCCGGACGAAGGCGGCTATCGGCAGTTGCTCAGCAAGCACTTGGACGGCGTCCAGCTTGCAGAGGGGCTCACTGTGGACCTTCTGGCCGAGCGGGTAAGAGGCATCTCACCGGCCGACTTGGGCGCCATCTGCAATAGCGCCAAGCGAATGGCGATGAGGCGGATGGCCGACACCGCAGAGGAGTTACCTCCGCTCGTCTGGAATGACTTCACTGAGGCGATGAAGCGGGTCCAAGTCCAGTAGGTCCCACTCTCACGCCCATCTCCCCTCGAACATAGTGTCCCCCACCGTTTCGAGCTCGTCCTCCTACCCGATTCGGAGACTTTTGAAAAAGTCGAACCGCCTGCATTATTCTGCCTTCACGCTCTGGTAGTCGCAATCAGATCCATCTTTCGCACCGGGTCCAAGGGCGGCAAACAGGGCGGAATGCCAATCGCGTGGAGGTTAACCGCAACATGAATCAATTCGCGAAGAGGGTTGTCGTCGCGCTTGCAGTCTTTCTGGTCGTCGTGCAAACCGTGGCGATCGCACAGAACTTAGGAGCCGCCCCGCAGGTGAACGTCGCCGTGCAGGGCCAAACGGGAGCGCAGCCTGAAGGCGCGTTCCTTAACTTTGTCAACTGGATCGGTAACGTGATCGCTCCGGTCGGCGCGGGCGTCGCGGTACTCGGCGCAGTCGGTAGCTATGCCACGGGAAGGGGTGTTTTCCGGTGGCTGGTGACAGCGGCCGGACTACTCGCAATCTCGGGCGTCACCCGGTTGATCGAGTTCTGGCTCGCTCAGGGTGGCGGCGGCATTTCGTGACGCCAGGGCGACACAGCACAGCAGCAAAGTAGGCAGGCCGGTTTGCTGGGGAACCGGCCCGCCCAACTCCGAAATGGGAGTAACGAATGGCAGTCCCACAACTGGTACTCGACGCAATCCGATTTCTGCTGGCGCTGGCCGCTCCGGCAGCTCTAGTGGCACTTGTCTTAGCGGGCATCGCGTTGCGACGCGAGGGAACAACTTCGTTTTCGGTGGGCGGAGGCGGGTTCTCGAAGTGGATGTTCTGGGCCATCGTGATGATCACCCTCCCCCAGGTATTCGGGTGGTTCGCTTTTTGGGGCGTCGGAGCGCCGCTTCCCGGCGGTGGCATTGGCAATGGATGGATGTCAGGGTTCGCGAATGATGCCGTGATCTTCGTGAACACTTTCGTGATTGGCCGCCTTGTGCCGGTGCTCGCCGCCTGGATGGTATTGCGGTCGGTGATCGATTGGAGTGAGGGCTACACTCCGTTGGCTTCGATCCTTGGGGCGATGTTCCTACTGGCAATCCCCGCGAGCGCGGCTCTCCTCCAGGGTTGGAATGATGGGACACGTTTTGGGACCGCGGCGGTTTTGGAAGGAGCTTGGACATACACCGCCAGCCGAATCATGCCGATCGCGGCGGGGCTGGCTGTCATTGGAGCCGTTGTGAACTTCGCATTTGGGCGGCCGGCCATCCGGCTCATCGGCTCCGCCGCGGCTTTCCTGACGGTTTCCGCTCTCTGGCGTCTGGTCGTTTCGATGATGTAGCACTGGAGGCAGCATGAACTTCCTTACTGGCATTACAAATCTGACGAGTTGGATGGGCAACGTCATCATGCCAACGCTCGCCGCCTTGTTCTTCGCGCTTGGCGTGCTCCGTTATGCGCATGGGCAGGCGCACACCTACGCGCCCTGGCTCATCTTCTACACTTTGCCAAACAAAGTGGCGGCAACTTGCTGATTTCACACAAGGCGATGCCTTTTAGCGCGAAATCCTAGTGTCACGTCTCCTTGCGAATCGTCGATAATAAGACTTGTTTATCGGAGTAATATGGAGCCATGATAGTGACATAGGAGCGCCGCTTTGTTCGTTCGTACGCAGACCAACGGTTCCCGGACGTATCTACTCATCGTGGATAACCAGTGGGTGGACGGCAAGGT
>JAIQFL010000483.1 GCA_020073365.1 Terriglobia bacterium
GGCGGCGCCTCGACGCGGGAGGGGCGCTCCGTCACGGTATATTGGGCAGGTTCCTTGCGCGGTACCGTCTGCGCGCCAGCGATCGAAACTCCCAGACCGACTGCCCAAGCCGAAAATAGAAATTGACGCATAAATAGAAGTCCGAGTCTACGGCGCCGGGGGATGACACACAAGGTTGGAAAAGGGTTATAGTACCCCGATATCAATAGATAGGATCGGTGGTGAGCGGCGCGCTGATCTTGATATCCTGAGGCCGAATGAGCAAGCGCATTCCCAAGGATCTGGCCTCCGCCATCGAGAAGTGCTGGCCCGGCGGGGAGGTCGATCAGTTCGATGATGAGGAATCGTATTTCCATGAGATTTCGGCGTCGCTGGAGAGGGATCTAAGGACGATCCGCGGGACCTCGCTCCAGTGGCAAACATCGGAGGATTACGCCGCAGTCCGTCGCGACGATTGGGACGATGACTGGGAGCACGAGCCGCCGCTCGAGAGGGATTGGCAATCGTATCGCGTGTTCTTCCTGGCCCCGGACGGCGCCGAGTTCCATTACGAAAACGAACCGGGCGACAGCGCGGAGTTGGGCGACTTCGATGTAGATGAGGATGTAGATCTAGGCGAGGATGAAGATGATGAGGAGGAGGCTGGGTATGAGCCCTTTTGCCCGGTAGAGGGCTGGATCGGCTGCTCCGTGGCAATCAGTCTGGCCGCCCCGTTCGCGTTGATCGGCTTCGACGAACTTGCGCGCGACCAAGACGGCAATAGCATTGAGCCCGATGTGGACTCGTGTGCATACGCGGTAAAGGCCGGCAAGTGGGGGGGCGACGGCGAGCACGGCGGAACGATTCTGGACGAGAAGTCCATCCGGAAAATGGAGAAACTGCGCGCCAAGATCGCGGATATCGTGGCCAAGCATGGCATACAGGTATTGGATCCGTCCACTCTGGATCAGCCGGTACCCGGACTCGCGCCCGGCGAGGTCGTCTTCCTGGAAAAGCTGGTGCGCGTGCGGGACGCGTTCTTCTTTCGCGGACCTTGACCTGCAAATGCTGAGGCGGACCCCCTGGTCCCCGGGGATCCCCCTGGACCCGCTGGCCGCCCTACCAAAGCAGGCCTGTGCGAGCTACAAATCCAGGTACTGCCGTGCGTAACTGATGGACTTGGCCACGTTGTCGTCCTCGAGCTTCAACTGCGCCTCCATACTCATTCCGGTAGTCCGCGGTAGCGGGCTCTTGGGCTTGTGCTTTTGCACGATCTCCAGAACCTTGGCCAGATCCCGTCCCGGCAGGGGGCTGTAGGAATCGTCGAAGGTCACCCAGTACTTGTCGGTGAACACCGGAATCTTGAGCGGATCGCGGGTGATCATCTCCAGATCGAACGGCATGTTCGGATCCTTCTTCTTGAGGGACGCCACCATCCCTTTGATATCCAGGAATCCTTCGCCCAGCGGCACTTCCGAGAGCAGGAACCCATCTTCATAAGGCTCCACCGCCATGTCTTTGATGTGGCACGAAATCGTATAGGGCTGCAAGATCCGGAGCGTGTCCGCGGGGTTTTCGCAAAGCGATACGTTGTTGCCGAAATCGAAATGCACGCCCACCCACTCGCTGCCTACCCGCTTCAGCCACGCGGCTTGCTCGCCGGCGCGCCAGCCCTTGTGGTTTTCGATGCCCAGCGGTATTTTGTATTTGTGCAAAACCGGCTCGGCCAGGGCAATGGTCCGCTGGCAGCGTTCGAAGTCCTTCTTGAAGGCGTCGAGGGTATCGAACTGCTCGTATCGCCGCTGCGTCAGAGCCGTGTGCAACGACCGGACGCCGGCCTCCTTGGCCCCCTTCGCGGCGTTGTCGAAAGCCGCCACGCCGTTTTCGTCCCGAGGCAGGGGAACGTCCAGAATGGCCCGCATGTGGTACGCCTCGATCTTCTGGCGGAACTGTTTGATGGCCTCCGCACTGGTGAGATCCAGACGCGTCTCTACCACGCCGAAGCCCAGGTTGTGGCAGTGCTCCACGAAGTCGAACGGCCGATTGCCTGCGCGGGCCGCCCGCGATCGCATGGGGAAACCGGCCGGAGCGCCACCCAGGTTATGAAACGGCCCCACCTGCGCGGGGGCAGACTTCGCGCACAACCAGGCGGCTGTAGAGCCGGCCGCCTGAAGCATCTGTCTTCTCGTCATCGCGCCAATCCTCATTTCTTCGATGCGTGCTGGCCGGGAGTATATCACTTGCGCGGCGTCCCCGGAAAGTAGATAATCTTTAACCATTCATGGCCATTTTGAAGAGGTTTTGTTTTTGTGCCGCAGCGCTGCTCGCAGCCGTATTGTCCCTCCGCGCCCAGGAAGAGATTCCGACGGCGGGGAGGGGCGGAAGAGGCGGCCGGGCTGGAGGCACCCGGGAGTTCCTCGGGCTGGGTCCCGCTCCCGACGCTGCGGCCGCCGCTCGCGGCGAGAAGTTGTACGCCCCCAACTGCGCATTCTGTCACGGCGAAAAGGCTAGGGGCGCCGAGGGGCCGAACCTGGTCCGCTCCGCGCTGGTGCTGCATGATGAGAAGGGCGAGCTGATTGGCCCGGCCGTCACCAAGGGATCTCCCGACAAAGGCATGCCGGCATTCCCAAACTTTGCCGAGGCTCAGCTTGCGGACCTTGCGCAGTTCCTGCACATGCAGGTGGAACTGGTGGCCAATCGAGGCATCTACAAACGTCTCAACGTGACCACCGGCAACGCGGCTGCCGGCGAGGCGTATTTCAATGGCGCCGGGGGCTGCAAGTCCTGCCACTCGGTGACCGGCGACCTTGCCCACATTGGCGCCAGGTACCAGCCGGAGCAATTGCAGACCCGATTCGTGTGGCCCGGCGGGGGCGGATTCGGCGGCGGACGGGGCGCAGCACGCGCGCAAAAGGTGACCGTCACGCTGCCATCGGGACAGACGATTTCCGGCACGCTCAAGCAGATGGATGATATCGATATCTCGATGTACGACACTTCCGGCAATTATCACTCGTGGCCGCGCGAGGGTCTGAAAGTCGAGATGGAAGATCGTCTCGCAGGTCACCGGCAGTTGCTGGAGCGGTACACCGACACTGACATGCACAATCTCACCGCCTACCTGGTGACACTGAAATGAGACTGACTGCACCTGAGCCTGGCAGACCACGGAAGGCGATGGTCTGCCCCACTGTGTTGCTGGCCCTGTCGTCGATCCCCGCCGCCCTGATGTCTCAGGGCTTGGACCCGCAAACTCTCCTCAAGCCGCCTGTCGACGCCTGGCCCACCTACAACGGCGACTATTCCGGCCGGCGTTACAGCCCGCTCACGGAGATCAACAACTCCAACATCGGCAGCCTGGCTCTGGGGTGGTTCTATCGAATTGGGAACATCGGGCCGCAGAGGGGCGTCGGCAATCCGACCATCAAATCCACTCCGCTGATGGTGAATGGAATCCTCTACTTCACCATCCCCGATCATGCCTGGGCCGTTGACGCGCGTACAGGCGAAGAGATCTGGCACTACACCTGGCAGGATAAGGGCGGACACCTGGTGGGCAACCGGGGACTGGGCATGTACGGCGACTGGCTGTACTTCATGACCCCCGACTGCTGGTTCGTCTCGCTGAACGCCAGGGATGGCAAAGAGCGGTGGCGCAAGAAGGTCGCCGACGAGAAGATGCAATACTTCTGCACCACCTCTCCCCTGGTGGTGAAGAATCACATCCTGGTTGGCGTGGGCGGTGACGCCATGGATGTCCCGGGCTTCCTCGACGCCCGCGATCCGGAAACCGGCGATGTCCAATGGCGTTGGAACACCACGCCTCGCAAGGGAGAACCCGGCGCCGAGACCTGGCCCAATCCGCAAGCCATGGAGCACGGCGGCGGGATGACCTGGATGCCCGGCACCTACGATCCCGAGCTGAATCTTATTTACTGGGGCACCGGGAATCCGAACCCGGTGTTCGCCGGCCAGGGACGCAAGGGCGCCAACCTCTGGACCGCGTCGATTGTGGCGCTAAATGTGGACACCGGCAAACTCGTCTGGTACCACCAGCCATCGCCGCACGACACCCACGATTGGGACAACGTGGAAACGCCCGTGCTGTTCGAGGGCCTGTTCAATGGGAAACCGCGCAAAATGCTGGCGCAGGCCGCCCGCAATGGCATCTTCACCCTGCTGGACCGCACCAACGGAGAGAGCCTCATCACCAAGGGCTTCGTGGGCGTGAACTGGATGAAAGGGCTCGATGCCAAAGGCCAACCGATTCCCGACCCCGCCAAAGAACCTAAGGTGGATGGCTCTCTGGTGAATACCCCCGGCGGCGGCGGAACCAACTGGCCTGCGCCCAGCTTCAATCCGGATACCGGTCTGTTCTATGTGAATGCCAAGCAGGGCTACAGCGTCACCTATCTCACGGATGACGATCCCGAGCCGCAAGGCTACGGCGGCGGCGGCGGCGGTGGGATGTCAGAACCGATCCTGGAAGCCATCGATTACAAGACCGGCAACGTCGCGTGGAAACACGTCTATCCGAGCGGCGGCTTCGGCAACGCCTTTCCGGGCATCCTGAGCACGGCCGGTAAGCTTCTGTTCACCGGCGACCCTTCGGGGAATCTGCTGGCGTACGACCCCGCGTCGGGCCGCATCCTGTGGCACTTCCGCACGGCCGCGATGGTGAGCAACGGGCCCTCCACCTACATGCTGAACGGCAGCCAGTACCTGGTGGTGGGCGCGGGCGATACTCTGTTCGCGTTTAAGCTGGTGAAGCGATAGGTGGGGCAGGCGGTTCCGCCTGCCTTCGCCCGCGGGCGGGCGCATCCCTGCCTGGTGAAAGGATGTGAGACTGATGACCACATACGTCCTGGCGTTCCTGATTGGCGTGGTTGTAGGACTTCGCTCGATGACCGCGCCGGCTGCCGTCAGTTGGGCTGCCCGCCTGGGCTGGCTGCATTTGGAAAACACGTGGCTGGCTTTTCTGGGTTTTTCGGCTACTCCGTACATTTTGAGCCTGCTGGCGATCGGTGAGTTGATCGCCGACAAACTCCCGAAGACGCCTAGCCGCAAAGCGCCCGTTGGGTTCTTGGGCCGGGTTGTGAGCGGGGCCTTGTGTGGGGCCGCTCTCGGCGCAAACAGCCAGGCTCTGATCGGTGGCCTCGGGGCGGGCATAGTTGGCGCCGTGGCGGGGACGTTCGTCGGCTACGAGTTTCGAGTGCGGCTGGTGAAGGCGACCGGCGGGAACGATCTGCGGATCGCCCTTCTGGAGGACGCCATCGCGATCGGCGGCGCGTTTTTGATCGTCTCCCGATTTTAAACTGTGGGCCGCGTCGCTGAACCCGCATCCCGGCAGTACGAAATCTCCCAGTCCTGCCGCCACCCCGCTTGAGTTTACCTGCCCATTGCGCCGGACCTTGTATAGACTGGTCGCAAAGGAGACTCTTACGGATGCGCATTGCGGCTGTTCTCGCTCTTGTCACGTTGGCCCTGCAGGCTCAGGCTCAGGATAAGGATCTTTCGATCACGTGGGTCGGACAGTCCTGCTTTCTTCTGCGAACGCCTAGCGGCCCCACGGTACTCACCGACCCGCCGGTCGCCTCCGTTGGCTACACGCTGCCTTCACTCGCCGCCGATGTCGTGACCATCACTCACAATCACACGGACCACAACAATTCCGCCGGCGTGCGCGGCAGCTTCACGCTGGTAGACGGACGCCCCGTTACCGGCCGCCAGGTAATCACCGCCGCGGCATTGTCTTTCACGCTCATCCCGGGGTTCCACGACAATCAGAATGGCGCTCTGCGCGGGCCGAACACCATGATCCGTTGGACGCAGGCCGGCTTGAACATCGCCCATCTGGGCGATTTGGGCCAGGATTCACTGACCGATGCCCAGGCAGCCGATCTCCAGAATGTCGATATCCTCTTTATCCCGGCGGGTGGATTCTTTACCATCACGCCGGAACGCGCCGCCGCGTATGTGAGTCAACTGCATCCCCGGATTGCCATCCTCATGCACTACCGCACGGCGCTGGGGGGCCCGGCGCAGCTTGGCACGCTTCCTTCGACTGCCGCGCCATTTTCTCCGCTGCTCTACAAACCTTCCACCGTGGTGGTGCATCGCGATGCTCTTCCGGTCTCGCAGGAGGTCTGGGTAATGCAGCCGGCATCCGACGCTACAGTGGTCAACGCCGCCACTTTCGCGGAAGGGAACCCCGTCGCTCCAGGTTCCGTGTTGTCCGTGTTCGGCGCGTTCAGCGCTTCCCAAACCGCGGCCGCCACGGCCTATCCTCTACCGCGCAAACTCGGCGAAACCGAAGTGCTGATCGACGGCACGCCGGCGCCGCTGTTTTACGTATCGCCTGCGCAGATCAATGTGCAACTCCCCGCCGGACACACCGCCGGACCTGTGCTCGCAGATGTGCATGTGGCCGGACAGTCGGTGGGTCATGCTCCGTCCACGGTGGTTCCTTCGGCGCCAGGGCTCTTCGCGGCAGCCAATCAAGACTATCGGCCCAATTCGCCGAGCCTTCCCGCTCATCCAGGAGAGATCCTCCAGATCTATGGGACCGGACAGGGCGCCGTTGTGCCCGCGGTGGATGATGGCGTAGCAGCCTCGGCGGCGCCTCTCTCGCTCGCCGTTCCGCCCAACGTTTTTCTGGAGGGGCGGCAGCTCACGGTCCAGTTCAGCGGCCTCGCTCCGGGGTTGGCGGGCGTTTGGCAGATCAACGTGGTACTGCCACCCGACGCTCCCACCGGCCCATCGCTGGCGCTGACGGTGGTCAATGGGCTGGTCACCAGCAACCGTCTCGCGGTGGCGATCGTCCGGCAGTAGAACAGGTGGTACCCAAAAAAAAGGCCTCGTCGGAGGAATCTATGGGTAAATTGCCTTCAGGCGGAGGCTGAAGAGAGGAAACGGAGCAGTTTGCGGCAGGTGGCGTCAAACGAGCGTTGTTGCTCCTCGGAGGCGCAATTGTGAATCAGCGGTCCGCCCTCGTCATCGATCACACCCAAGAGAACCTTTGCT
>JAIQFL010000484.1 GCA_020073365.1 Terriglobia bacterium
GGCCTCCACCACCCGCAGGCTGCGGTCAATCAGCAGGACCGACAGCGGAATGCTGTCGAGCACGGAACGGTAAAGCAGCTCGGGACGTTGGTCTTCGCCGGTGTCCGTCGCCATCACCAGCGCCAGGCGCTTTCCCGAAAACCGGCCTTGGCTGGCCACCAGCCCCACGGAGATCGTGGCGCCATCCTTCGTACGATGGCGGCAAGGGATCGGCGCGCCCGGCCGGCCGTCCATCGCGGCCAGGATGCGCCGGACATCCAACACCTCCTCCAGCGGGCCTAGAGCGTCCATGGTCATGCGGAGAAACTCTTCGCGCGAATAGCCATACTGCCGCACGGCGCCTTCACTGACTGCGACGATGGCCAACGTGTCGCCATCGCACACCCACATCGGATGAGGGCTGGCGGCGAACAGGGCCGCATGCGGCCCGCCGCTTTCGGCCATCAGGGCCGCGTCAACCGGCATGGATGCCTTCATGAGAAGCCGCTCCGTTCACAAAATTGTAGGGAGGCCAGGGACCACTCACCAGAAAGCCGCGGCCCTGGCCGGACACCATCCGCCGCAAGCGCGCGCGAAAGCGCCGCACCGCTTGGCGAGGTACCAGAAAATACAGCGAGACCAGGCGTCCGGCACCCGCGAACCGGGCTTCCTGGCTCTCTTCGGAATAGAGATCCGACAACCCGGCGCATACTCCGGCGGCCCATGCCCGCTCCGCCGGAGTCAATTCCGCTTCCAGGCAGCGGCGGCGCCGCGCCGCGGCCAGATAGGCCGCCCCCGGCGTGGCGGGCGTCGGCGCCGGCAGGCTATCGCCGGCTGCCTCCCACAACACGCGCAGCCCCATCTCGACTCGATTCTCCAACCGTTCGAGCAGCGCTTCATACCCGGCGCTGCCCTCCTCGAGCAGGCGCACCGCGGCTGCTTCGTCCTCGACCAGGCACCCGTAGCGCAGGGGAATCACGGGTCCGGAGGCGTGCAGTTTCGAGATCACCCGCTCGTATCCGAGTAGTTGCCTCGCATCGGGGGGCGCAGTCCCGCTGCCGCGGGGAGTGACCGCCGCCGACAGGTTACCGCTTTCGACGAAGATGACGCCCTGCCCGCGGGCCGCCGCACACGGCGCGGGCCGGCGCAGAATGCAGTGGACCAGGTATTTCATTCCGCGCTCCTGGACAGCACCGGAGCGAAGCTGTAGGCGGGCCACGGACCGCTGAGTGAGTAGCGAAGGCCGCGATCCTCCACCTCCCCTACCAGCGCCTCGAGCCGGCCGGCAAATGCCGATTCCCCATCCGGAAGCACCAGGAAAGCCCAGTCGGCCACCACCTCCGCGCCGGCCGCGGAAGCGGAAGTCCGCACCGGCCTCTCGCGGAATCCGCTGGCGCATTCCTGTAAGCCGGCCGCCGCGTGCTGGCACACGCTCGCAAGCCATGGTCCGACGGCCTGATCCGCCTCCAAGCGAAGCCGCTTTTCCTGTAGGTAACGCGTCCCGGGTGAGGAAGGCGCCGCCCGTTCCCTTTCCCCCTGGATTCGCTCCCGCGCCTTCTCCCGGTCCAGGCACCCCTTCACCGACCACTCCCGCGCGGCGCCGAGAGTATCGAAAAACCGGGTGATCGCCTCCTGGTGTCTGGCAACCAGCCCGCCCAGGCTCTCGACCGACGTGAACAGCGTCGCAAAGCGGGCCGGCAGCACCGGCCCGTCGAGCATGGCTTCCTCAATCACCTTTTCATGCCGCAGCGCGCGCGGCCCGACCCAGGCGAGATCCCCCATCCTTCGCTCGGCCGTTTCGTGACAGAACTCATCCAGCCTCACCTCACTCCAGACGGCGCTGACCCCGCCGAACGCCCGCACCAACACCGCGCCTTCGCCGTCGATGCCGGCGGCCCCGATCGAGCGCAGGCGCGCGGCGGGCGCGAGGCAGTAAAGATAGCAGGCCGTTGGGGTCGACCCTATCGTCGGCGTACCTCCTCGACCGCGAGATCCAGATCGGCGGCCCCGATACAGACCCGGCTTGCGTCAGACCCCTCCGTTTGGGCCCCGGCGATCACGCGGCGCACGGCGCGCAACGCGGCCCGTGTGCAGACAGCCTGGATCTCCGCTCCGCTGAAGCTGCCGGTCCGCGCCGCCAGATCGCCCAGATCGATCCCCGCTTCGAGAGGTTTTTCGCGCAAATACACTGCGAAGATCTCCCGGCGGCCTTCCTCATCGGGCAGGGGGATCTCGATCAGTTCGTCGAACCGGCCGGGCCGCAGGATCGCCGGGTCGAGCAGGTCCAGGCGATTGGTCGCCCCGAGCACCAGCACCCCCCGCAACTCCTCCACCCCGTCGAACTCCGCCAAAAACTGACTTAGCACCCGTTCGCCGACATGCGAATCCGAGGAGGAAGCCGCCCGCGCCGGCACCAGCGCGTCAATCTCGTCGAAGAAAATGATGCAGGGAGCCGCTTGCCGCGCCGTCCGGAACACGTCGCGTAAGGCCCGCTCCGATTCACCGACGTATTTCGACAGCAACGCCGGCCCCTTCACCGAGAGGAAGTTCACCCGGCTCTCGGTGGCCACGGCCTTCGCCAGAAGCGTCTTGCCGCATCCGGGCGGGCCCACCAGCAGGATCCCCTTGGCTGGCCGCACCTGCGCCGCGGCGAAGACGGCCTCGTGCTGTAACGGCCACTCCACGGTTTCGATGAGGCGCTCCTTCACCGGGCCCAGACCGCCCACGTCCGACCATTTCACTTGCGGCGTCTCGACAAACATCTCGCGCGTGGCGGAAGGCTCCACGTCGCGCAGCGCGTAGAGAAAATCGTTCATCTGGATTTCGAGCTGAGCCAGTTGCTCATAAGGGATGCGCGCCAGCGCGAAATCGAAGTCCGGAAGAATGCGGCGCAGACAGCTCATGGCGGCTTCCCGGCACAAGGCCTCCAAATCGGCCCCCACAAACCCATGCGTGATGGCCGCCAGATGAGCCATATCGACGTTGTCCGCAAGCGGCATCCCACGGCTGTGAATCCCCAGGATCTCTTCGCGCCCCTGGCGGTCCGGCACGGGGATGGCGATCTCGCGGTCGAACCGGCCGGGCCGGCGCAGCGCCGGATCGAGGGCATTCGGCAGGTTGGTGGCCGCGATCACCACCAGTTGCCTTCGCTTGGCGAGTCCGTCCATGAGCGCGAGCAGTTGTGCCACCACGCGCTTCTCCACGTCGCCGACCACGTTCTCACGCTTGGGAGCGATGGCGTCGATTTCGTCCAGGAAGATGATGCTGGGCGCCTTGCGAGTCGCCTCCTCGAAGATCTTTCGCAGGTGGGCTTCGCTCTCCCCGTAGAATTTGTGGATGATCTCCGGCCCGCTCACCGAGAAAAAGTTGGCTTCCGTCTCGTGCGCGATGGAGCGGGCGATGAGCGTCTTGCCGCAGCCCGGCGGCCCGTGAAGCAGCACGCCATTGGGCGCATCGATCCCCAGACGCTCGAAGACCTCCGGGTAGCGCAACGGAAGCTCGATCATCTCGCGGATGCGATGCAGTTGGTGCTTGAGCCCGCCAATGTCCTCATAGGAGGCGATCCTGGCCGCCGTCTCGGGTGTTCCCGCGACTCCCGGCTTGCCGATCACCAACTGGGTCGCCGGCTGGATCAGCACGGCTCCCTTGGGCGCCGTGGTCTCCACTTTGAAATCGGCCCAGCGGCTTCCGAACAACGTGGCCCGGATGCGATCCCCCTCGATCACCGGAAGCCCGTCGAGCAGGCTGCCGATATAGTCGAGGTCGCGCTCCGCCGGAGTGACGTTGATCGGCGCCACCACCAGCCGCTCGGCCGGCCGGCAGTCCAGCTTGCGCACCTGGACGAAGTCGTCCAGCCCGGCGCCTGTGTTCTCGCGCGCCAGGCCGTCCAGTTGAATCCGCGACTGCCCGCGCAGCTCTTTGTGCGCCAGCATGATCTTGCAGACGCTCTTGCGTTTGCCGGTGATCTCCACCACGTCCCCGGCGGCCGCGTCCAGCCTGGCGATATCCTCCGGCCCCATGCGGGCATAGGCCCGCCCCACGTCCTTGCTCAGGGCTTCGGTGACCTTCAGATTCAGGGCGCCTTCTTCGGTTTTCACGGTGGCTTACGCCTTCCCCTTGCGGCACTTGATCTCCAGAACACCGTTGTGGCAGTTCCACTCCACGTTGGCTTGAGGGATGCTCTCCGGCAGCAGCACTTCTTTGTGATACTTCTTGTCCCCGTGCGCGGCCGTAATGGTCAGCAGATCTTGCTCGACTTCGACGCGAACGTCGCCAGCCGAGATGCCCGGCATCTCAGCCACCACCAGGACGTGGTCGTCTTCCTCGAACACGTCCACGAGCGGCTCGCGCGTCTCCTGAACGACGGTGTGCCCCGACTTGGCGTCCTTGCGCAGATTGCCGAACGGCTCCACGCGTGGTTTGTCGTCGCCCAACCCCACTTTCACGGTGAAGCCGTAGATCCCCTTCACCTGGCCGCCCTCACCGCCAATTTCGCCGGTTTTCGATAACGGCCCGCCGCTCTCGGAGATCTCCTCGAGCTTTTCCACCAGGTCGCCCAGGCCCTTCAGGATGCCGCCGATTCCGAGGTCGAGCCCACCCGACGAGGTCTTCCGCTTGTTGTTGCGCTTGTTGGTCATAACCCGTATTCCTTCACCTTGCCGTGCATCGTCTTATAGTCCACCTGCAGCAACCGGGCCGCTTTGGCCTTGTTGCCGCCGACCTGTAGCAGAACTCGCGCAATCGCATCCCGCTCCACCCGGATCGTGCTCCGCCGCACGATCGTCCGCAGGGGAAGCTCCGTGCCCGTATCCCGCGGGCCAACCGGTTCCTCGTGCCGCCGGGAATCCATTTCGAGGTGCTCCTCGGTGACCGTGTCGCTCGCCAACAGCACCGCGCGGCGGATCACCGACCGGAGCTGGCGCACGTTGCCCGGCCACTCATAGGCCACCAGGGCCTCCAGGGCGGAATCGCAGAAACCCTTGACTCGTTTGGACAGCTCCGCATTGGTCATATCCAGAAAAAGCATCGCCAGATAGGGGATATCGTCCTTGCGCTGGCGCAACGGCGGGATCCGCACGGTGAATTCGTTGAGCCGGAAGTACAGATCCGGGCGGAACCGCCCTGCCTCTGCCTGCGCCTGCAGGTCGTCGTTGGAAGCGGCCAGCAGCCGCACATCCACCGGAACCGGCCGCAGTCCCCCCACCCGGTACAGCGCCTTGTCCTGGATCACCCGCAGCAGCTTGGCCTGCGACGCCAGCGGCATATTGGAGATCTCGTCCAGGAACAGCGTGCCGCCGTGGGCGGCTTCAAATCGGCCCTGCGTCTGCTGGTTGGCCCCGGTGAACGCTCCGCGCTCGTGGCCGAATAACTCGCTTTCGAGCAGGGGTTCCGGAATGGCGCCGCAGTCGACCGGAGCAAACACCCCGGCGGCGCGGAGGCTCTGCTGATGAATCGCCCGGGCGATCACTTCCTTCCCCGAGCCCGTCTCACCCAGAATGATTACGCTGAAATTCGAGGTGGCGACGCGCTCGACGTCCTCGACGAGCCTGCTGATCGCGTCACTCGGGCCCAACATCGTGCGAAGCTTCCCCCCGAAGCCGGCCGGGTCTGACGCCGTGCGCGAGCGGCGCTGGCACGCCCGTTCTCCCAGCGCCCGCATGACCGTCTGGATTACCTCGTGATGATTGAACGGTTTCGTCAGGTAATCGTGAGCGCCCGCGCGCATGGCGTCGACGGCGCCGCGCACCTCGGGGAACCCGGTGATCATGATCACCCGCAGATCCTCGTCGAGGCGCTTTGCCCGGCGCAGGAGCTCCATGCCGTCCATTCCGGGCATCCGGTAGTCCGCGATCAGGACGTCCGGGTGCTCGCTACGAATCGACTGCAGCGAAGCCTCGCCGTCTTCGGCCTGCAGGGCAGTCAGGCCTGCGCGCCGCATCAGGTGCGCCAGCGCCAGGCCGATCTCCTTCTCATCATCGACGATCAGAACCTTGCCACTGCCCGGTACCACTGAACCTCCATGTAACTTCCAAGCAACCCGGGTGCGCGGCTGGTTACACCTCTTGTTAACGTGACTGCAGGTGCACCGGATGGACCACCCGGATATCCGGGTCCAGATACCGCTCCACCGCGTGCAGCATTCCGAGGAACAGAATACCCGTCTCTCCAGGAGACAGGGTCTGGTTGATCCGGCTGGCAATGTACCGATCTCGCCTCGCTAGGAGAGAGTGGCCGCCAGCGGCGATTCCTCTCATGCGCTTTTCACCTTTGTTGGGACTGAGTCCGCCCACCACATGCTTGTACTCCTCGATCAGCAACTCGGGACACTCCGTGCCCATTAACGAGGCGCCTCGCGCCTGTAGCCGCAACAGCAGCTTGTGGTTGCGGCTGCCGGCTTCTGCCAGCTCGGAGACGATCTTGTCCTCCATTCCGCACACTGGCAGGCCGTCCTGATAAAGGCGCACTCTACCGCGTGGCAGCGGTAGCGTTTCGATGGTGCGCTCAATCTCCTCCCACACCTTATCGACCAAATTGGTGCCACGCGTTACCTTCTCGCGCCCAAAAGCCGAGATTTTTGCTTTTTCGAGAGGACCACCGAGCTCACCCATGTCGGCGAGCGTGTGGATCACAGGAATACTGAAGAGCGTTCTCCCGGTAGCGGTCGACGAAACCCCTTCCGTTGCTTTCATGTGGCAGGTTTTAAGGCTGGTTACCGAGGTGGGTGAGCTTCCATCCGAGCCCGCTCTCGCGTGCATTGATCGGCGAATGCTCTATCAGTATGGATCATTCCTGCCGCGCTGTAAATAGCCCGGAGGATCGCTTTTCCCCTGGAGAAAGCCGGCGGAAAACTTGACACTTTCGGATAGAAGTCAGTTACATTAGACGGCTAGTCTGTAGCGAGGGAGCCTCATACCGCCGAGAGAACGAAAACATCGAGTCAGCCGGCGTGAACGCCGGCTGACGTCTTTTGTTGGCCGGGGCCGATCGGCCCCGGCCGCGCGGCTGTATCTTGAAAGCAG
>JAIQFL010000485.1 GCA_020073365.1 Terriglobia bacterium
AAAGCACTGAATTGGCTGCCGGCCCGCCTCAACACTGTTTGCAGCACCAACCCCGTCCTACTCGAACGGTCACGCTTTTGGACAGGAGGCGGCTAACATACAGGGATAGACCTCAACCTCAAAATCCTCCTTCCCGCGAAGCAAAGCCCCCGTTCTCAACACGGGCCGCTATTTTTGTGGCTGTTTTGGACAGCAGTGATGCAGAAAGGCTTCGTCGTCCTCGAGGACACGATCGCAACGATTCGGCAAGCTGCGCAATCCGGCATTGGCAAGCCGGTTCATTGAGGCTCTATGTTGTGGGCCGGCTGCCGGCCCGCGCGCGATTGCGAATCGTGCCGCGAGGGCGCCGGCCAGGGTACTACCGAAGACCGGGAGGTGAAGAATTATGGACCGAGCAAATGTTGTTAGAGCAGCCGCGGTGTTGCTCGCCCTCTGCTCCGCGGCGCAGGCGACCTTGCCGGTAACCGCGATCGCCGCGGGCGGCCAGCACAGCGTCGCGCTGACATCGGACGGCACGGTATGGTCTTGGGGACCGTTGCCGGAAAAGGTTCGGGGGCTCCAGGGTGCGGTGGCGATCGCAGCCGGGTACACCAACGGACTGGCGCTACGGAGCGACGGGACCGTCTGGCAATGGGAGGCGGTGGTTCATGATCCCGCCTCCGGTTTCTATGTGGCGCACCAGTCGGCGCCGTTCCAGGTACCAAATCTCAGCGGGGTAGTCCGTATCGCTGGCGGCAGTTTCCACAGTCTGGCGCTACGAAGCGACGGGACTGTCTGGGAATGGCCGTATCAGAGGCCGCCCGTACAGGTCTCCGGCGTCAACGGAGTGATCGCCATCGCAGCGGGTCAAGCGCATAGTCTGGCGCTGAAGAACGATGGAACTGTGTGGGCGTGGGGCAACAACATGTACGGCCAGTTGGGCGATGGCACGTTCAACGATCGGGGTGGCTCTCCGGCGCCGGTTACGGGACTTGCCCGTGTGACCGCGATCGCTGCGGGTTACGGACACAGTCTGGCTCTGAAAAGCGATGGAACGGTCTGGACGTGGGGAGTCGACGGGACAGTCGCAGTGCACCGGCTCACACCGGAACAGGTGAGGCAGGTCGATGGCGCGGTCGCCATCGCAGCAGGGATGTATACCAGTGCGGCCGCCAGACGTGATGGCACGGTATGGGAATGGGGTCAGTTTGGGTCCGTGTATACGACGCCAGTCATCCAGGCGATCCCGGTTCCGGTAAACGGGCTGGCGGCGGTACAGGCTGTGGCGATGGCCGCGGGTGACAAGCGCAGCCTGGCGTTGACCGCTGACGGGACTGTGTGGGAATGGGGATCGTTTCGAATCATGGACGCGCTCCGCCTGCCGCGCCTCGGCCCCCACCAGGTCACCGGCGTCTTGGGAGCCAAAGCGGTTGCTGCAGGCGGCGCCGGCGCTCTCGCGCTGAACGATAACGGAAGCGTGTGGCAGTGGAGTGAACCTTCGAAGCCAATCGAGGTGGGCGGCTTGGCGGATGTAGCCGCGATCGCCATGGGCTCGCGTTACAACACGGCTCTGAGGGCGGACGGTTCCGTATGGGAATGGATCGGCGAGTCAGCACCTGCGCCGGTGAGCGGTCTCACCAGTGCGAAAGCCATCGCGGCCGCTGGCGCCCTGCGGCTCGCGGTGGAAAGTGACGGAACGGTTTGGGAGTGGAATGACCAGTCCGCGCCCGCCCAGGTGAATGGGCTCAGCGGAGTCGTATCGATGTCGGTGGGGTTGAGGTGGGATTTTTGGGACGGCCCTTATCCGAGTCCCTGTTTAGCGCTCGGGAGTGACGGCACGGTCTGGAAGTGGTCCGGCGGAGAAACGCCGCAGCAGGTATGGGACCTTTCCGAAGTGTCCGCCATTTCCGCCGGCGAGACCGGCGTTGCGCTCCGGAGTGACGGAACGGTCTGGGAATGGAATTGGGGACCGGACCTGCCCACGATGCCTCTCCAGGTTGGCGGGCTCGGCGGCATTGTAGCGGTCGCGGTCGGCTCAACGTCGGTGCTTTCGAACAGGAATCCTCCCGAGGCGCACAGACTGGCGTTGAAGGAGGACGGCACGGTCTGGGCTTGGGGGGACAACCGGTTCGGTCAATTAGGCGATGGCACGAACGATTACCGCACCGGTCCGGTGCAGGTGGGCGGCCTGAGCGATGTCGCGGCGATCGGGGCGGCCGCGGTTGACTCGGGATTCGGCACGCTCCCGGCAAGTTTTGCGGTGAAGCGTGACGGTACGGTCTGGGCGTGGGGATTCCAGGAGTTTGGCCGCTTTGACAGGTCGAAGCCCGTGCAGTTGATCCCACCTGGCGCTCCCGACCTGGTAATCGCGATGAGCCATGCCGGTGAGTTCTCGGTAGGCGACCAGGGAATCTACATCCTGGCGCTCAGCAACACCGGCTGGGCGGCGACTTCCGGGACCATCACAGTGACGGACACGTTACCGCCGGGTCTTACCTTCCTCTCGGGAAGCGGAGACAATTGGGCCTGCTCGGCTGCCGGCCGGATCGTCACATGCACAAAGCCGGATCCAATCGCTCCCGGAGTATCGAGCACGATCATTCTGAGAGTGAGCGTTGACGCCGTGGCTTGGCCCGGTGTGACCAATCTGGCAACCGTAGAAAACTCCAGCGACCCGAACACGACGAACAACACCACCGGCGATCCAACGGTGGTGAGGAGGCCATGAAATCGAGCCGTCCCGCTCTTCGGTCTGCCTCGCCTTTCCTACGAGGGTCTGGCTCGGCGAAGGCTCAGCTACCAAACATCGCTGGCCACAATTCGGACGTCGCGACCAAGAGAGTGCCGTAATGACGACGATTCGGCAATCATTGCCGGTGCCGCGGGTTGCGGCGTGGGAGCCGCTTAAGACGCGGATCTGCCGGCGGACGCGGGCGTGAGGTCCGGGTTGTGGGAAGTCCCGATTCGAATTAGCGCCAGTGATCGATCCTCTGTAACGGCGTAGCGTTTAGGAACGGTAGCTGACGTGAAATCCCATCTCGCCAAGAATCCGCTCAGCAGCCCTTTATTTTACAGCCATGCTGAGTCCGCCTGCCCAGCCTCACGCCGAATACATCGCCGCCACTTCATAATCCACCACCTTGGGAATCGTAAACTCGATGGCGCCGCCGGTCACCCGGAACGGGACGTTGGTCTCGGCGCGCAACAATTCGACGCGCGTGACGCGCCTGCCTGCCGGCAGCTTCATCCTTACCTTCTGTGCGCCGATGGGATAGAAGTTCCGGATCCAACCGCGGTGCATATTGGGATTCGTGTAGTTCAGCACGTGGACCGCGAAACCGGCCTCGGTCTCCCACGCGAAGGTCTCGATGACGCCGTCCCCCTCAACCGAGACTGGTGCGCTTCCGCCCGAAACCCAGCGGATTGTGTTTTGCAAAAGCCGGCTGAGATCGGTATGGCCCGACCGCCACATGGTGCGCTCAATGTCTCCCGGGAAATAGGCCAGACGGCTCTTGCCTTTCTCCCGCAGGACCACCGCCGGCTCGTCCGTGTGCGGCTGCGGAGGATAGGCCAGTTCGGGAGGGTACGCCACGAACCCCGGCACCACGGTTAGGACCGGCCCATCCACCGGCGCGATGGGGAGGCGGTATTCGGCGCCGGGCAGCCAATGCGTATCTGCAAATCCGGCCAGAATCTCGTGCGGCTTCTCGATGCGCGCATAGTAGGCGTTGCCGTTGGTGCCTTTGACGTCGCCGGCTTTGTGGATGCCGAAGACGTCAGCCAGGCCGAAATCCGCGCGGCGCTGGTTGCGCTCGGTGTACATGCTGGTTTCAAACGTAGCCAGCAGGGAACCGCCGGAAGCCGCATACGCGCGCAATTGCCGGCACTGCTCGTCGCTCAGCAACGCGGTGTTGGGTAGCACCAGGGCCGAGTACTTCTGCAAGTCCTGCGGCGCCAGATTGTCCTCGTGCACGAAATCGAAGAGGAAACGGCCTTCCAGCAAGGCATAATACATGCCGTCCATGTATTGAGCCATGGCCACCCCACGCGGGGGCGTATAGAAGAGGTGCGTGCGCTGGCCCATCACCACGCCCAGATTGCAGATGGAGCGCCGGTTCACAAAGTGCCGGTCGTGTTTGGCGGTCCAGTTGAAATACTTGCGCCCGGGCTCCAGCCAGCGGCGGTCCTCGCCCATTCCGGTCTCGCCGCCAATGAAATGATGATAAGGCACCATGCCGCTCGCCACCGTCTCGTCCATCCACATCTGCGCTTCCGCGGGCGATTTGTAGGCATTCCGCCATCGGATGGCGCCGGTGGACCACGCGCCGGTCACGTTGGTGCTCATCTTGCCCTGCTGCACGGCGTTGCACACGCGTCCCTGCAAGGCGCATCCCCAGATGGGCGTATCGTCCCCGCCGCGGCCCTGGTTGTCGCACTGGAACCATTCGCAGAGCTCCCCCAGTCGCTTGAGGTCGGGAGTGGCGCGAATGCCGCCGCCGAGGTTCGCGAAATAGAAATTCGACGGCTTCTTCTCCTTGGCGATGGAATCGTAGAGCTTCCAGAGATAGACGGTGCGCTCGTTGAACTTGTCCCAATAGTCCGGCGTCCCGGGGCGCGGCAACCGGCGGCACTCGTCGCACGTGCAGACTGGAACGTTTCCCAAAGGCGGCCAGGCGTTGGTGAAGATGCCATCCACATCGTAGAGGGAGTTGACCTCCCGCATGATGGCCGGAATATAGTCGGTCATGTACGGCGAGAACATGCAGGTCCGGAAGAGCCTGGGGTCTTCGGTGTGATGCACCACGTTGCCCTGCTGGTCGCGCTGGAACCACTCCGGATGGGCCTGAACGGCATCTTCCCAATTCAGGTCGGGACTCATGCGGGCGATGACGTGGATCCCGCGCTTCTTAGCGGCTGCACAGCAGTCGCCGAAGAAGTCGCGGTCGCCCAGAAACTTCCCCTTGCGGTGGAAAGGCACCTTGGTTTGGTAGAAAGCGAGGATACCCGTGACGCTGACTAATACGGCGTCCACCTTCAGGCTGGCCCAATAGTCTGCCCATTCCTCAACGTTCAGCGCGACGGGGTCGTGCTCGGTCATGTTCAACTGGCCGACCCGGCGGATTTTTCGTTGCCAGGGGACCTCGGAAACCGGGACGTCCGCGGCGTCGGGTCCGTCCGCGGCGCCCACCACGGATGCCCATGGCCCGGCGGCCAGTCCGGCCTTGAGCAGAGTGCGTCTCTCCATCATGCGTTCAGCTTAGCTGCCTCACCGCCGAGGCATTCCATTTATATCACGGCACGTCGCCGGATTCATGATACGATTCCAACCAGCGCCGCATAGGGAGGGAGGACGAGAATGTCACTGAAACTGAAAGACAGCGGACCGGAAGTTGTCGAGCTGCAAAATCTCCTCAACCAGAATGGCGAGGTAGTCGTTGTCGACGGCATTTTCGGCAATGAGACGCTTGCCGCGGTGAAGGATTTTCAATCCAAACATAGCGACGCAGATGGTAACCCGCTCAGCGCGGACGGGGTAGCCGGCCCGTTGACTCTAGCCAGCCTGAAGCAAGGCGCAGTTCCCGCCCCGGTCGTCGCCAGCGGTTCGTTTGCGGGCTTCGACCTAGGTACCTATCCCGGCGACAGCCAAATGAAGACGTGGGTCAGTGCGTCCCCCTACAGGTTCTTCGGCTACTACCTGGAGTCTCCCTTTCATCCGGACACATCATTTATGGGTAAGCGGGCCGCTCTTCAAGGGATGGGATGGGGTTTGGCGGTTCTGTACGTTGGCAGGCAGGAGTCGAGTAGGCCTGAGAACCAGACGCGAGCTCGCGGCATCAGCGACGGCACCGACACGATCACGAAGACGAGAAGTGAGGGCTTCGCCGCAGGTACGGTCGTCTACCTGGATATCGAACCCATGGACGTGATCCCTGCTGGAATCAAGGACTACCTGAAGGGCTGGATTTCGCAAATGATCGCCAGCCCATTCCAACCCGGCATTTATTGCCACATCAAGAACGCCAAGGAGCTGCGGGCGTCCGCGCTTGAGGAAATGCCTGGGGGCAGCAAACCGGCGCCAATGTTCTGGGTGTCGGGCAGCGGGCATTTCGATCCGGGCACCAGCGTGCCTTCCGGTTCCGGCATCCCGTTTGCCACCATCTGGCAAGGACTGTTTGAACATACGGAGACCCACGGCGGCGTTACACTCACAATTGATGTGAACGTGGCGAATTCACCAAACCCATCGATTTCGACCTGACCACAAGAGTCGGTGGGACAGGCGGTTCCGCCTAATGCCTCTTAACTTGCGATTCTGCATTTATTGTGGGGCTGGCCCCCCTGGTGGCAATCGAAGAGTGGTATTTCGCACGTTGGAGGCAAATCTACTAGGCCGACCCCACCCTGAATCCCCCCGATATAGTATTGGCCGCTGGCATCGCCGGCGCTAAAATCATTCGGCAGGCATTGCGTACCGCCATCACGGCGGGTTTCCCCTGGGGGAGTCGAGATTCGCTCGCGAGCTCACCGGGTGAATCAGGAGGTTTCTATGTTGGCCGAATCACTTCAGTACCTCAAGCGTGGGTCATCTGGCGATTACGTCCGGGTGATTCAAAAGGTGCTCAACCATTATCCCACGACAGGAAGCGTGCCCCTCGCCACGGATGGGATCTTTGGTCCCAGAACCGAGGCGGCCGTCAAGAGGTTCCAGGGCCGTTACAGCCTTTCCTGCGACGGCATCGTCGGCCCGCTGACCCGCGCCAAAATCTTCCCGGTGGGTACCCATCAGAGCCTGTGTTGTGTCACGAAGCCGTACGAGGAAGCGGCTCCACGCGCCCGGTTGGGGTTGCCGACTAACATCGTGACGGCTCCGGGAACGGTCTTGGATGAATACTCGAACCTTGAGACCGAGGGGAATAGTGTTTTTTCGAAAGAGACCGCTTCAAACGGAGGGAATGGCTCCGTCTCCTTGCCCGCTTTCCGTTCAGGAGAATTCGATGGGGCTACTTTCTCATA
>JAIQFL010000486.1 GCA_020073365.1 Terriglobia bacterium
CTTGCTCGTCATCGGTCCTCGCGTGTCGTCCGGTGCTGTCGTCACGCTATGCGCTTCCGGCCATGGTGACGAAATCGATCAGCTCCTCGACCCGGCCGAGGAGTTCCGGCTCGAGGTCGGCGTAGCTGGTCACCGAGCGCAGGATGCGCTGCCAGGCCGCGGGCACCTCCGGCGGCCATCCGATGGCGCGCAGCACGCCTTCCTTCCATGGCTGCCCGCGGGGAACGTCCGGCCAAGCCGCGATGCCGACCGCGGACGGCCGCACGGCGGCCCAGATGTCGATGAACGGATGCCCCACGATCAGCACGTCCGGCGAGCGCACGCTGGCCGCGATCCGGGTTTCCTTGGAGCCCGCCACTTCAAGGTGCCGTTGGGGTTCACCACGGCGCCCAGCGGGGGATTGCCGATGAGGAAGATGGCGGGCGCGACGGCCGCGACCACAATGGGCTGCTGGGCGCTACCGTACGCCGAATGCACGGTCAGGGTATGTGCGCCAGGCGCGACACTGGCGGGGACTACGGCGTTGATCTGGAACGGCGAAGCCGATAGCACAGATGCGTCGGTGCCATCGATATCTACAGTGGTCGAGACGCATGGCAAGCTTAAGCATGCCCCACCAAGACCGGTTCCGAATATCGCCATAATCCCGCCCGGCGCAATGCCGCCGGTGAAGGTGGCGGCGTTGACCACCGCGTCCGCCGCAAAGCTGACATCCTGCGGCGCGAGGACCAACGCCAATTGAGGCCGCGAGGCTTTGTATGCGGCCGGGGCGTTCCCGGAGAGATCCACCATCGAGCCGCTGGGGGCCAGATCCGTCACAATGGCACGGTACCGCTGCGCCGCGCCCACACTGATCTGGTAGGCTTTCTGCAGGCCGTCGCACACCTCGATCCGGGATACCAGCCCGCCCGCGCCGTGCCCCGCCGAATCGACCGCGTCCAGCAGATCAAGAGGCAATCCGCAAGCGCCAGCCGCGGACTCGACGCTCAGCAGCAGGCCGGCCATGAGGTCAGGCGGCTGAGACAGCGCCGCGAGCATGAACCGGGTGTTGCTGGGACTGCGCCGCGCGAACTCGACCACGCCCCGCAGGTCGGCCTTCCATTGCCCCCCGGCCGCGGTGAAGCCGTTGAGGTAATCGCCCAGGCTGGTCCGGGCGAACAACGGATTCGGATCTTGGATCACTATGGAACCATCGGCGGAAATCCCGATTCCGATTACAGTGTGGCCGCCAGCCGGCGCGCCATTCAACGAAAGCCCCAGGGACAACAGCAGCGGCGAGCCCGCGACCAACCGGTCGGCGATTTGGGCCAGTGTGGGATTCAGCGCCGTGACATCCACGCCACCCGTGAACTCCGCCGCGCGCCACAGATTCACCACCTGCTCGCCCGAATCGGGATTGGAAAGGAAGCCGTCGCAGAGTTTGGCGCCTTTGAGGTCCACCGCGCAATAGTTCAATAGGAACTGGTTCAGCGAAGCCGGGTCGGCTGTGCCATTCGGTGCGGGCAATTCGCCGCGGGCCTGGTGATAGCGCAGAATGGAAGCTACCGCCGTAAGCAGCGAACCCTTCTGCGCGATGGTGGCGTTCCCGTGGCCTAACGCGGTGTTTCCGGCCTGAATCAGTTGGGGGAAGTTCGCCAGGCTCGCGGCAGCCGAACGCGCATAGAACGACACCGGACTCTGCGCAATCGACGGTGCGTCGGCGGTGATCGCGGTCACTCCTTCGCTGCCGGGCAGCCGCACCAGGGTCTCGGCCAGCCCGGAACTGTCGGTCACCGTGGTGGAAACGGAAAGCTGTGCGCCCGGCGAGGCCGCAAATACCACGTGCGCCCCCACCACCGGCGAGCCGGAGGAATCCTTGAGGGCGATTCGCAGCGCTAATGGCAGGACCGCTCCGGGCATGCCGGTCTGGTTGTCGCCTTGCACCTTGGCGATCTGCAGGCGATTGTCGGTGAACCCCTTGATGGTGAGCGTGCCGTCCGCCGTCGAGGTCGCACCGATATCCGCTGCATGGATGCTCAGCGTCGAACTGGGAGACGTCAGCGGGATGGACATATCCCAACTGTAGGCGCCATTCGCGGAGGTAACCAGGAAGTCGGGCGCTCCGGTAATCGAGACCCGGATGGTGCTGTTATTGGGGAACCCCACGATGGCCAAACGCGCGCGGCTGCCGGCCGCTATGGATCGAGGAGCCACAATCACGCCCGGTATCTTGGGCGCGGGATGCTCTACCGCGGCGGCATCGCCGGTGGCATACGTGAGATTGCCCCCTTCGAAGTTCTGCTGGTGCACATTGCCCGACACGAACTCATCGCTCACCGGCATTCCATAATCTCCGCCGGCCCCGCCGAGCGCACTGTAACGAGCCAGAATCAGGCCGCTCACGTAATACGACGACGCGGCGCGTGGTCCCTCCACGGCTGCGTAAATCACGCCGCCGCGAAAGCCCTGCTGGGCTCCGGAACTCGCGCCGAGGGTGGAAAAGTTCGCCGCATCCGAAACCGGCAGCCCGACGACGCCCGTCTCATAGCCGAGCAGGGCCCACTTCGCGAGGATCCCGGCGCTCACCAGGCGGACGGGGTTGCCTGCCAGGGCGGCGCTGTTGGCGAATAGCTGGGTCCCCCCGGCGGTACCATCCGCGATGGGATACCCCAGCCCACCGGCCGGACCGCCCAAGCCCTGATACCGCGCCAGGACAGTACCAGAGACCACGTACGCGGTTCCCGACTGGTCGGACTTGGTGAGCATGTAAACGGCCGGCGAATTGGGATCGCTCGACGACACCATCTGCACGTAGCCGTTGCCCACGCGCGTGGCGGCCGACGGCGCCGGAACCTCGACCGAAAGCTTGTTGCGCGTAATCGCGTCCTGAAAGGCCTGCTGGACGGATGGAGGCGCCCCATCGCCGATCTGGCAACAGGGGGCAATCACGGTGAAGGTCAATCTGGCACTGGTCACGCCTCCGCTGGATGCGGTCACGCTGGCCGCCCCGCCGCCCACCGCGGTGAGGACCGCGGATTGCCCGCTTGGCTGGATCGAGATCACCCTGCCATTGGTAGTGCTCCAGGAAACCGGCCGGTCCGTGAGGATTACGCCCGTGGAAGAGGTAGGCACCGCGGTGACCGATAGAGTTTGACCCAGGCTCAGCGTCTGACTGTTGCCCGCAGGGCCGCCCACCAGGCCCACCGTGGCGACCGGCAGTAGTACGGTGGGGCCGCCGCTGGACGTGTATTGCAGTGCACCGACCTCGAACGTCTGTCGAAAAACGCTGGTCGAAACCTGCACGACCTCGCTGCTGGGCAAGCCCAGGGTCCCGGTGGGACCGTTTTGGGACACGTACAGATCGTACAGCGGTTCCACCACGCCGAATGTCTTGCCTTTGTTGATCCCCGAGCTGATACTGTAGATCGCCCCATACGCGTAGGTCTGCACCGTCGCGGTAGTGGCCGTGGAGGCGGTAATCGCGGTTTCCACATCCACCGGGCGTCCTGGCCCGGATATGCCGCCGAGCTTCGTCCAATCGGTATAGAAGGCCTGCCGGATGGTGAAGTTCTGCCCGGTGGCCAAGGGGTTCGCATAGGCGAACAGCGCATATCCGTTGTCGAAGAGATCGTACAGGCAGGAGTTCGCCGGATCGAAAAACGGGCAATTCTGGGAATCCATCAAGGGGTACCCGGCCGTGGTGGCTCCCACCGTACTGTAGTAGACATACAGGGGGGACAGGATCTGAACCACCGAAATTACGGAACCGTCCGTAGAGGGAGCGACGGTAGGGCTGATGGTAGCCAGCGCGAGCTTCACGCCAGAGGTCTTGGCTGCATCGGAGAATTCCTGAACGTAGCCGCTAGTGCCCAACTTCTTCACATTGGCCAAAGGAGGCAAGGAGACCAGCAGGTTGAAGCCGTTGCGGAAAAAAGCGGTGACGAACTGCTGCACCAGGGATTGGGGCGCTCCGACGCCCACGTCCACCACCGTGGTCAGCGTGATGGTGGCCGTACCGGTCTTGCTGGCATCCGCGATGCTCGTCGCCGTGACCGTGACCTTCAGGGTTCCGGCGATCAGCGCAGGGGCGGCATACAGGCCGTTGCCATCGATGGTCCCGGACTGCGGGCTGATGGACCAGGTAACGCCAGGTGCGATGTTTTGCACCGTCGCGATGAACTGCTGCTGCTGATTGTTGCTCAGGGTGACGGAAGCTGGAGCTACCGTAATTGTGGCGGTGGGGGCAGCCGTGAGGGTAACGCTGGCGCTACCGGACTTGGCGGGGTCCTCAACGCTGGTCGCCGTCACCGTGACCTTCTGAGTCCCGGTAAGGGTCGCGGGAGCGGTGTACAGGCCGGTTTGGTCGACGAATCCCAGTTGCGAGCTGAGGGACCAGGTGACGCCCAAAGTGGAATTCTGCACGGCCGCGGTAAACTGCTGCGTCTGGTTGTTGGTGAGCGACGCGGTGGCCGGAGAGACGGTCACCGTAATGAGTGAGGGTTGCAGCGTTACCGTGGCGGTACCGGAGGCAGCCGGGTCGAAAACACTGGTCGCAATAACGGAGACCTTTTGGCTGGCGGTGATCGGCGAGGGGGCCGTGTAGAGGCCGGTGTTGGCATCGATGGAGCCCACCTGCGGATTGATGCTCCAGGTCACGGCGGTCTGGCTGATCCCGTTGACCACTGCGGAGAACTGCTGGGTCTGTCCACCTGTTAGCGTGACAGTCAAAGGGCTGACCTGAACGACGACGGTTACCGGCACCAGTGAAATCTGTGCGGAGGCCGACTGGCTGGGATCGGCGACGCTGGTGACCGTGGCGGTGACGGTTTGGCGGGTGATGATGAAGGATGGCGCCTTGTAGGTATTGGTGGAGAGCCCGGTCGAATCCGGACCCGTGCCAGTGCCCACAGTGGCGCCTGGCACCGTTGGATTGAAGCTCCAGGTCACAGCCAGGTTGGAAGCCCCCGTGACCCGGGCCGTCAAGGTGCAGGTCTGGCCACCCTGTAGAGCTCCGCAGCCGGAAGAGGTCCCCAGCGAAACGAGCACCTGCCCGTGGAGGGCGCCGGCCGCCAGGCATAGCAGCGACGCGCGGAGGAAGAGGGAGAGGGGCCGGCGGGCGTGCACGAGTATCGAGCTTCGGAGCAAGCTATATCTTAATATGGTGCAAACCCCGCAGTGGAAGGGGAGTTGCGGGCCTGAACCTCAACGGCCGGCTGAGAGCCACGCTGAGAGCCGGGCTGACAGACGACGAAAAAACGATCGTCTGTCCCACCTCACAACAGGCGCGCCAACTCCGCCAGTTCGTCCCCAGCTAAATCCGAGACGGCCCACCATTCCATCCCATGGCGCACCCAATGCACGACGTGGAATCCTTGCAAGGACTCGACACTTGGCGATGTGTCGGCGCGGTTCGCGGGCCAGGTGAACACGTTGATCGTGTGGAGACGCCGCTGGTAGACCAGCGCCGCTACCGTGCGTCCATCGATGTAGTCCAGGCGACCGCCGGCTAACGTGAAGCCCTGGGCGGAGAGATCCTGCACCTCGGGAGCGAAATCCAGCTTCCCGGCAAACCAGGGTTTCACGGTGTGGCGGTCGGAGGAAGGGACGTCCATCAGGTGGGTGGCCAGGAGCGATCGCACATGGGCCGCCACCACGTCTCTCTCGATAGCCGATGACGCCGGCCGGAGCCCGGAGGGCGCCCGTGTCCAAAGGACCAGGGCCGCCAGAAGACAGGCGGCAGCCAACGCCGGCCACCAGACGCGCGGCCACTGTTCCTTGGACTCCAGCCGCGCGGCCAGTTTTCGATGCAGCTCCGGAGGGGCGTCGTAATACGGCGCGTGGCACGAAACCGCGGTGTGGAGAGCATGCAGCCGTTCAAGCGCTGCCGAGCAGGCCGGGCACTCGCGCACATGCGCCTCCGCATCCAGGCTGCGCACCAGGTCGAGCTCCCCATCCACGTATGCTCCGAGCAGCGCTTGCGCTTCGCGGCAGTTCACCTCAACTCTCCTTCCGCGCGACCGGCCCTCACGGCGGTTGCCAGCACCGTCTCCAGGCGCTTGCGGCCGCGCGCCAGGCGCGACATCACGGTACCGATCGGGGTGTCCGTGACGTGCGCGATGTGCTTGTACGACATCCCCTCGAGTTCCCGCAGCACCAGCACTTCGCGGAATTCCGCCGGAAGCGCCTCCAGCCCTTCGCGCACCATGTGCTGGTCGGCGTTCCGTAGTTGAGCGGCCTCGGGATCGGGCGCCGGGTCCGCGGCGGAATCCAGCTCCTCGGGCGCGCCCTGAAGGTGCAGATGCCCGCGATTCTTTCGCAACCAGTCGTAGCAGGTGTTTCGCACAATGGCGAGGAGCCAGGCGCGGCCATCCTCGCCGTGGAAGCCGTCGAAGAACGTGAGCGCGCGGAGACACGCTTCCTGGGTGGCGTCCTGGGCGTCCTGGACGTTGCCCACGAGCCATCGTGCCAGGTTGTAAGCCGCATCCAAATGCGGCAGCATGGCGCGTTCGAATCGCGCCCGCCGGTTCGTGTCTCTCAACTATAGAAGGTTACCGCGATGGCTGTCGATTTATTCCCCCAATTCACGGTTTCTGAATCCTGGGTGAACGTTTTTACATCCCCCCCGTTGCGCTTTGTCTTTTGTTTGGTCTAGAATCACCAGACTAAGGCCGGACGTGATAGAGTGATTCACCAGTGGCGGAGGCCGCCCATGAAGGTATCTCCAGTTCTTGTCATTTTCACTTTAACTCTTGTCTCCTCAGCAGCTAGGGGCCAGAGCCCCGATTCCATTCGGCAGATGGAGCTTTCCGGCGACACGATGGGTGCACGCATCGCACTCGCCCGTGCTGCTGCCAGTGCCCCCAGCAGCATCCCGGCGTTGACCGCATACGCCGAGTTCCTGGACCGCTATGGCGATCCCGCGTGCCGCGAGGCATATGGCAAACTGCTTACCGCGTTGCGCAACTCGGGCAACACCGCCCGTGCCGGGGCGATCGCCGGCCGGCT
>JAIQFL010000487.1 GCA_020073365.1 Terriglobia bacterium
TCGAACGGGTCGCGTCAAAACCGTAGGAGTCGCCCCCACCTCACGATGCGCACCTTTGGTGCGGATGATGGAAAACCACCCCGCACGCCTGCGGCGTGGATGATATCGCCTGCTCCTCTACTCCCACCAAAGGAACACGCCTTCGGCGTGGATGACGACCCTCTGTCCCGCATTCCCGTTCCCAGTCCCGTTCTCGGCGCGGGTCAGTTCAGTCAAGCGCTATTGGGTCACTCTTGCCAAGCACCGAAGGCCCGTCGAAGCTCTTACGCATGTCGCAAGCCGTCAAGCACAGGTATACCCGCACGCTGGCTGGCAAATGGATCATGCGCGCAACGCCTCCAGCACTTGCTGCAACGTCGTGGCATCCACACCGGCGCCGATCCGGAGCCGTTCGCCAGTTGTCAGCACCAGCTCCAAAGCTGCGTGCTCCGCCGGTCCCCGCCGGGGCTCTGCCTCCACCAAGGCAAACCGCATCGACGGCGGTGTTTGCAGCCGCTTCCGCCAATAATAGAAGGACTGCTCGGTGAGCCCTTGTCGCGCGCAAAACTGCTTCACCGATACGCCGCTCTGCCTTTGCGCCGAGATCCGCGCGCGCCAATCCTCGCTTCTTGATCCCAGCTTCCTTGCCACAGTAGATCTTGTCATGGAACCAACTATGGGGCTTGGCTAACGGCATTGGAAGAGGGGTTCATCGGACGCTTACGGCTTCGGCACCCCGAACCCGCTAGCAGACCGCTGGACATTGAACGACGAAGCCGTCGCGAATCTTGGCTTCATGCAACTCAAGAAGACGCATGACGCTGCGATGATTCTAATGCAAAAGGCCTACGGATCCCTGCCCCGGTACAACTACTTCATCGGGACTTCTCAGGGAGGCCGCGAGTCGCTTACGGTGGCGCAGCGCTACCCCGCCGATTACGACGGCATCGCCGCCGAGGTCCCGATCGTCAACTTCTCGACACTCATGCTTGCGCCGGAATTGATCCGTATCCAGGAGAAGCCCGCCGCGAACTGGGTGCTGCCGGCCAAGGTGAATGCGATTCGCGGGGAGTTCATGCGCCAATGCGACAGGCTGGATGGCCTAGCGGCGTGATCAACAACTACATGGCGTGCCGCGCCATCTTCGATGTGAAACAGGGTGCTCCGAATCGCAACCCCTGGGCGGCCAAGCGCTGCCCGAACAATGTGGATCCGGATCCGCAGGACACCAGCGCGGCGGCCTGTCTCACCGACGGCCAGATCTCCACTCTAAATATGGTCTACTCGCCTTACGTGTTTGACACTCCGTTGGCGAACAGCGTCAAGAGCTTTGGCATGTGGGTTCCGAACACTGACCCATCGGGGAGCGGCCTGATCGCCAACGCACGCTACCGGGGCCAGGAAGGCGCGGCAGAGAACGCCCCGATCCACGGCCACCTGGGTGTTTTAGGGGTGACTGGATTTCTTATGCGGGACCTGGCTGCGAACCCTTTGGATTACGTGGAAGGTGGTCCGCTGAACAAGCGCCGCGTGGAACTCTCTGCCATCCTCGATTCCACCAATCCGGATTTGAGCGCGTTCCAGAAGCGGGGCGGCAAGTTGATCGTAGTGATCGGAACGAACGACACCCTGGCTTCGCCGGGCGCACAGTTAGCGTATTATCAGTCGGTCCTGGACAAGATGGGCCGCGCCGCGGTGGATTCCTTCGCTCGTTTCTTTGTGCTGCCGCAGACCGATCACGGACTCGCTGGAAGGAACTACAGCGCCGATGGCGACGGCAAGGAGGTAGCGGTCCAGCCGATTCCGAGCAGCTACAACCGGCTTGACCTGATCGTGGATTGGGTGGAGAATGGCAAGGCGCCCGGAAAGTCGACCCCGTTTACGGCCGGAGATCGTAGCCTGCCGATGTGCTCGTATCCGGAGTACCCGAAGTACTCGAGCGGCCCGGTCGGGTCCGATAGTTCGTATACCTGTGTGGCGAAATGACCTGTTAGCGACGTGGCGCGCCTTCTGCTGCATGCCCCGAAGTTCTCAGACTTTCATTGATCCTCCCATGCGATCTACTTGACGTAGCCTCGCTCGCGATAATATTTGACCGCTCCGGGATGCATCGGGATCACCTTGCTGACGGCGACGGTTCGCGGATCGTAATACCAGGGCTCGAGCTGAACCTGGAACAGACCGCGGTGTTCGTCGAGAGCCTTGGCGACGTCGTAGGCAAAGGAGTCCGGCGCCTCGTCGCGCACATAGATGAAGTGATTTGGCCGCATCACGGTGGGAATCGGGCGATCGACGCCGCGGAATAGCGCGAGAGGCACGGTGGCGCGTTGATAGCCCGGCTCCTGCGCCAGGCGCGCGATCATCGGTTCTTCGAAATCGAGGAATACGAGGTCGTTCAACTGGCTGGCTTCGTACCAGGATCGCTGTTCCGGCGTGTTGGCGAGAAGGCCGGTGCCGATGAAGACATCGCCGGAGGCGCGCTTTTCCCGCGAGGCGCTGGCGGGCATGATGCCGCCGCCTTTGGCGCGCAATTCTTCGACTTTGATGCCGTAGTAGTTGAAGATGATCGCGTTGTTACCGACGATCCAGGTGGGCTGGGTGCGGTCTTTGATCTGCTGCAGATTCGTGATGCCGGACTTCTTGCTGGCGGCGGCGAGCATATAAGTGGAGGTCCGAATCACAGCGATGACGCGGTAGTTACGGCGTTGCTTGCCATCGGCGGCGTAGGGTCCCGTGCCGTTCCAGGCGTCGATGAGGTTGGACTCGCTGGTGGCGCTGATATCGGGCACGGCATCCGGAGGCGGTTCGACGTACTCCGGATTGTCGAGCGCGCCGGGTGGCGTCACCGGCTTAGTTTTGTCGCCCATCTCGCGCGGCCCGAAACTCGACCAGCAAACCCAGCAGATCGTGGTCTGGTAGCCGTAGTAGCTGAGCGCATCGGCAGTGACCTTCGCAAGAATCCCCCAAGGGCAAGCCTTGCACGCGCCAGCGAAAACCGGTTTCTTTGCCGCGATGGAGTCCGACGGCGCGGGATTCTGCGCTTGAGCGGCAATCAGCGAAAGAGCCAACGCCAGCACGATGCAATGTACGAAACGCCGGATCGTCATTGTGTCCCCCTTATTGCAGACGGCGGTTGAAGAAGGCGGCCAGCGCGGTCATCGCTTCACGCGATTCCGGAAGGCCGGGGTCTTCCCAGAAGAAGTGCCACATGCCTTCGAAGACGTTGAGATCGGCGTCCACCCCGGCATTGCGCAGCTTGCGATGAAGCAGCACGGATTGGCTGAGGCACATGTCGCGCGTGCCCGAAAGCAGAAAAGCAGGCGGGTAGCCTTTGGGGATCTCGCCGTCGAGAGCCGTGGCCGGCGGTTCGCCAGGCTTTCGCGCCGTGGCATCGCGCCCGCCATGTGGCAGACGACCCGAGAAAGCGGTGGACAGGCCCGCGTCCAGCCCATCCATGGTAAAGCGCGCGTCCCCCGGATTCGATCCGCCCGAGCACGTGCCCAGTCCCACGGCGCCGGGAAGCGGCAACTTCTGCGCCGGAAGCCACAGGATCGTGGTCTGCGCCAGCGTGCATCCGCCCGACGCCCCGAACATGCCGATGCTCCTGGGATTGTGAGTTTTCAGCAATTCGCGATACACCGCCACGATGTCCTCGTTGCCGGGGATTGAGGGCCCGCCGCCGCGGTAGTTTACTTTGATCACCTTCAACTGGCCGAGGCTGGCCACGGCGATCGCCTCGGCATCCATCTCGAACTCCATCAACACCTTGTTGCGGTTCTTCGGAGGGATCGCTTTGGGCGAGTAAATGGTGACGCCGACGCCGGCGATTTTCTGGCTCTCCTCCACTACGGGATAAAGCTTGAGGGCGGTCTCTTTACTCCTGCCCGCTGCGACTGGAGCCGGGTTCCCTTCCAGGATTCGCGCCGAGGCCAATCCGCCCCGCGCGGCCGATGTCTGGGCCCGTTGACGCATCTGACGCGTATAGGAGCGGCCGGCCTCCGTACTCTCGAGTGCCGGCGGAGGAATTGTGCGCGGGCCGAAGTGCAGTGTGCCATCGGAGTCCACTACCATCTCCGGCACAACCGGCGTATCGGCGAGGACACCCGGGTCGAGTTTCTGCTCTTTCCTTTGGCTCTGCGCAATGACCGCGCAGCAGCCAATGACGAATGCGGTCAATAACACTGCTGTGAAACTGCGGCCGTTCGGCTGTCTCATGAATCCCTACTCCATCACTTCTGAAACAAGAGCGGCGCGAATTCATGCAGGTCGCGCCGCCAACTCAGCCATTCGTGAGCCGTCAGCGGCGACTCATAATAGACCGCATTGACACCGGCACTTTTCAGCTCATCCACGTTCGTCTTGCTGGGGGCGCCGTTCTCGCGGCTGCCGTAGCCGACGAACACGAGTTTGACCTTTTTCTTGAAGTCGGCCATGTCTTTGATCTCCGATACGGCGATGCTGCCGCCGCTGAACATGCCGATGTAGGAGAACTTGTCGAGGTGGGCGAGAGTGATCCCATGGGTCAGCGCGCCGCCCATCGAGAGCCCGGCCATGGCGCGATGGGGCTGGTCGGCGAGGGTGCGGAAGTTGGCATCGATGAACGGAATCATCTCCTCCATGAGAACGTGCTCGAACGGAGTGTTGGTCATGACGAATCCCCGCCCGCGCCCCGGGCCGCCGGGACCGCCAGGCGGCGCTGCCGCGCCGGGTTGGGCAGCGGGAGCAGCCGCGCCGCGTCCGCCGCCACGGCCGGCGGGTGCGCTCATTCCGGGGATGTAGCTGTTGCCGATCACGATGAGGAATGGCTTGGCTTTGCCTTCCGCGATCAAATTGTCCATGATCAGGCCCGCGTGACCTTGCTCGCCCCAGCCATGCTCGTCTTCCCCAGCCCCGTGCTGCAGATAGAGCACGGGGTACCGCTTCGATCCCTTCTCGTAGTCCGGAGGTGTATAGACGTAGCATTGGAGTGTGGCGTTGGCGATCTTGGAGAAGAAGTGGACTTCCCGCAAATTGCCATGGGGGAAGTTTTTCATGGCATAGAAGTCCTGGTCGTGGGCCGGAACTTCGACGCCGCTACCCCAGCGGCTCGCACCGTAGAACATCAGCGTTCCGGGGTCCGGCACGGGAAAGTCATCGACCCTGAGCTGGTAATAGTGGAAACCTTCGTCCTGTACGTTCGAAACGCCGGTCCACCAGCCGGCGTCCTTGGTCATCGGGTAGCGGACTCCGCCGATATCGAGCAGCACGCTCTGCGCATTCGGCGCCCGCAAACGGGTGCGTACGCGCCGTTGCGAATTGACTTCCGGATACTGCCTGACTTGCCCGTTAACCATCGCGTTCAGATCCGAGGGTTTGAAGTCTTCCACCGGTGGAGTCTTATCGATTTCGACCGGGGGCTGTGCCCCGCGGCCGCCTCGCCCCGCCTGAGGCGCCTGCGCAGCCGCGACCTGCATCGGCTGGTCGATGAAAATGTGCTGGCTGAAAAGGTAGAGATTGTTATCCCACTCGGTGGTGTCGTGCGCGTTGCCGTCCACATGCCAGACATGCGGGACGCCATTTTCCTTGAGATATTGGTGCACCGCCTGGCTGATGCGAATCAGACCGTCCTTATTGCCGCAGGCGAGCCACACCAGCTTCAACTGCTTGGGAACCGACGGGTCCGGCACCAGCGCCGTTGGCGGCTGCCTGGTGTCGGGCGCCGAAGAGAACCCGCCGACAAACGCGAACGTCTCCGGGTGAACCAGGCCGATGTTCAACGTCTGGCCGCCGCCCATCGAAAGGCCGGCCAGTGCCCGATGGTTGCGATCGGCATATACGGAGTAGTGGGAATCGACATAAGGGACGATGTCCTTGAGCAGGTCATTCTCGAAAGGCGTCAGCCACGCATCCATGTTCATCCCGCGGCCCCGGCCCGCTCCCGCACCCGGCGCTCCCGCTGGGGCTCCGCCGGGCGCGCCTCCGCGCGGGGCAGGCAGCGCATTGAGGTCAGCCACAGTTCGGCTGGAATTTCCGTCAGGGAAGACCATCACCATTGGCTGGATCTTGCCTTCCCCCAACAGATTGTCGATCACGTTGTTTGCGTGGCACGCTTGCGTCCATTCGGTGTCGGTGCCGCCGATGCCGTGCAGCAGATAAAGGACAGGGTACGTCCGACCGGCCGAGTAACCGGGTGGCGTATAGACCCGCATCCGACGGCGTGTTCCGAGCGATCTGGAATCGTACTCCACGGCCGTGAGCTCGCCGTGAGGAATGTTATCGCGCTTCTGGTTGAAGCCGGCCGGTGGATAGGGGAAGGCGGGTTTGTCGTCCGGGCCCAACTCGATCGGTCCGCCGAATCCGCCTCTGCCTGCGCCTCTCCCGGCAGTTTGCTGCGCCGCGCCGGCCGTTCCGGGCGGCGTCTGCTGGTCGCTGTCAGCCAGGCAGATTCCCGCCAGGACAGCCAAGAGGAACACTAAAGTCAATACTCGTCTCATAGATTGCAGTCTCCCATAACTACTCTGACAGCCGGCATGTTCGCAGCCGCTGCTGGCTTGGTGGATAGCCTCCTGAACAGCGCGGGGTCGTACTCCTCCAGTCCTGTTATTCCGTAGAGGTGGTTAGCGGAAATCCACGCCGAAACACGTTTCTTCCTCCCTATGCGGCCCCAAAGGACTGAGTAAACGCTTGCAGAACTCTAAGTCCTAAACTATAGCGCGGTGCAGCCCGAATTCAAAGACGGCCTTCATCCGTTCGCCGCAGACCGATCACCTGTTTTGCATCGGACTCCGCAACCGATTACAATGCGTGCTCAGTACTCGAGAATCGGATGAACATAAGAACGAGGGCCATTGGCGTACTGAGGCTCGCGCTGGCGCTCATGCCGGTGGGCGCCACTTTGACCATGGCTGTGCCTGCTGCGGTCTCTCCACCCCGGCAACCCGGCCCGTGCGACATCTATGGCGCGGCGGGCACGCCCTGTGTGGCCGCCCACAGCACCACGCGCGCGCTGTACGCCTCCTACA
>JAIQFL010000072.1 GCA_020073365.1 Terriglobia bacterium
CAGAGCCTCACGAGCCGGAAGAAAGGAGTGTCATCCACCTGGTCTTGGTGTACCCAATTTCAGGATCATCTTGCATTGGAAACGATTCCTAATTTCAGGATCATCCTTGGATTGGAAAATGCTCCGGTAGCAGGGCATGACGGGGGCTTGCCCTAGGATGACGCGCCGGTGGTGGCAAGCGAATGCATGCCCGACCTTAACTGATTGCGGCTGGCAGGGCATGGCTGGGGAAACCGTACTCGAGTGTTGACTTGTCGCGTGGGGACCCGCCCCGACCGCCGAGACTCCCGACGGAAAGGGCCAGAGAATCCGCAGTGTGCCCAAACATGCCTAGGTTGGAGCCTGGGCCTGTGCGGGCGAAATCCCGAATGGACAATAAATGGAGGATACGCGCTCCATACGCATCAAATCGCACCTCGAAGTACCGCACATTCATTGTCGATTCAGTGGGCTGCAATTGCAGCTTATAATGAAATTCATGTTCTTTCGCAGAGGGCGTCCCAAGAATCCTACCTTCGAGGAACGCCTGGAGAACCTTCGGAAGGCGGCCTTCACGGTGTCCCCGCCGGCAGGCGGCAGGGTGCGGGTCAGCCGCGAGAATTGCGCTATCGACCTGGCAGACGAAGGTGGAGCGGTCCGTAGCGCCGGCACCGCGGGAATTCGGATCGGGGACGAAATCGGTTTCCTGGTGGACGGCGGTTTCCAAAAGTTTTTTCAGACGCCTACGGGGAAAAGGAAGCCTGCGCTGGCCGAGGAACTTCAGGCCCTCCACGAATTCGAAGAGGACTTAAAGGAAGGCTTGGGTCAGGAGAGCTATTACAACGAGTCGCTGGGCACGGTTTCGACCTTCTACCTGTATGATCGGGTGAAAGACCGCGACCGCGGAGTAGGCACGCGAGTCTGGGAGTAGGACGGAGGTCACGGTTGGCAGAGTGCAGGCGAATCGCGTGCGCTGACAGACGACAAAAGGTGATCGTCTGTCCCACTCCTATTTCTTCTGCTGTTTCCGGACCTGCTCGAAATACTGCTCCACGTAAGTCTGAAGCACTACCGGGATCTCGTCGCGGTTGATCTCCGCGCCGGCCTGGGTGTGTTGGGCGCCGCGCTGGGCGTAGGGCGTGCGCAACTGCTGGCTGGTATTCTGCACTTCCACGGTGGCTTCGCCCGTGATGTTGGCCGACCGTTTGCCGAAGATCTCGCTGATCTTGCCCATGGCGGCAAGCTGTTCGGCCTGCTTGATGCTCTTATCGCCGTCCTGACTGCCGATCCCGCTGCCGGGCTGCTTGCTGGGCTGCTGGTTTTCGCTCTTGCCCGTACCCTTCCCCTGGGGATCCTGCGCGTTCTGCGCCTGCTCGCCCGACTGGCCTTCCTGGGCGTCGCCCTGCTGACCACCGTTCTGCTGTTGGCCGTCTTTGCTGGATTGCTGCTTGCTGCCGTTCTGCTGGCCCTTGCTCTGGCTGTTCTTCTGATCCATGGCGGACTGCTGCTGGGCGCCCGATTGGCCCTGCTGGGGCTTCATTCGCGAGAGCAGGTTCTGCATGGCATCCTTGACCTTGCTCATCAGGCTGGAATTGTCGCCCGAGCCATTGGAGTCGTGCTTGGCGGAGGAATCCTGCTTGGGGTCCGATTTGCTGTCACCCTGTTGGCCGTTGGGGCTCTCACCCTCGCCCGAGCGCTCGTCCCCCTGGGCGTCCTTTTGATCGCCGTCGGACTTCTCGCCCTCTTCGGCCTGCTTCCTGGCGTCGCCGCCGGCGGCCTTAGCTTCACCCGGCGCCGGGTTCGTATCGCTGGCCTCTTCGGAAGCATTGGCCGCGTCGGAGTCCTGCTGGTCGCCCGCCTTTTGATCCGGATCCTGCACGTTGGCGCCGCTTTCGTCCGGTTGCATCTGCGGTTCGGGTTGAGGCAACCGGCGGTTATCCCTGGCTTGCTGGGCGCGTTCGTTGCTGCCGAATGTCTGCTCCAGAATACTCGCCAGAGGGGCTTTTAAGTCCAGACGGCGGGTAAGCCCATAGCGGAGGGCGAACAGGCTCGAAGCCACCAGAATCAGCGCGCCCATCAGGTACGCGGTGCGCGGAACCGTGTAGGGGGTCGCCTTTCGAACGTCCACGGACTCCGACAGACGGTCGGCCCGCTCATATTGCAGTTTGCGGACCTCTCCGGAAACCCGCGAGGAGGGCTCGTCATGGCTCTCGTGCTGGCTGAAGAAGAGCGCCGTCGAAAGCGTGTCCGCAAGCGCCATGCGGTGGTCCACCATCTGGGCAACGGCATAGGCCGAAGGGAGGCGCCGGCGGGCCCGATAGAATCCGGCTACGATGGCAGCCAAGGGAAGCAGAATGGTCCATTGCCAATTCAGAACCTGGGTGCCGATCAGCAACAGCAGGATCAGCGCGCCCAGCGCCGCGCTGGTTGCATTCGCTCCCTGCGACATTAGCTCGTTGCTGAAAAGGCGTCGCCTTGCCCGGCGGACTAGCGCTAACACAATCCTCCCTCGTGCGCCATCGCACCACGGTTGGGGACGCTCCTGCGCCCCGCACCCGGGTTTAGTATCAATATTATCATCTTTGCGCAAAATGCGGTTCTCAGCCCGTCCGAACCGTCCGAATCGTCCGAACTGTGCCAAACTGACTGCAAGTCGCCCTCCGAATTGGACGCCGCCAGCGTAAAATAGGTATGGAGCACCCCCTCCCAAGGAACAATTTTTGAACCAACCAGTCAAAGTTCTCATCGTAGATGACGAAGCCAGCCAGCGGAGCGGTCTGGCAGGCATGGTTTCGGCTTGGGGCATGATCCCCGAGACGGCCGGCGACGGCCATGAAGCGCTCCAGAAACTGGAAGCATTTCCCGCCGATGTGATCCTCACCGATCTGAACATGCCCGGGCTGGACGGATTCGGGTTCCTGCAACGGCTGCGGGATTCCGGAGAAATGCCGCCCACCATCGTGCTCACGGCGTTTGGAAACGTCGAGACGGCGGTCAAGACGGTGCACGAATTGGGAGCCTACTGGTACCTGGAAAAGCCCATTCAACCAGCCAGCCTGGAGGTGCTGATTCGCCGGGCTGGAAGCCACGCCGGCCTGCGGGTCGAGAAGCGCAACCTGGAGCGCCAGCTAAGCTACAAAGGATCGCTGGGCGAGTTAGTGGGCACCTCCCCCAAAATGCAGGAGATCTTTGCCCTGCTCCAGCAAGCGGGTCCAAGTAAGGCCTGCGTGCTGATCACCGGTGAAAGCGGAACGGGAAAGGAACTGATTGCGCGGACCCTTCACGCCCTAAGCCCGCGCCGCCAGGGGCCCTTTATCGCGATCAACTGCGCCGCGCTGCCGGAGACTTTGATCGAAAGCGAGCTTTTCGGCCACGAAAAGGGCTCCTTCACCGGCGCTTCGGAACGGCGGGCCGGCTGCTTTGAAGTGGCGCAACACGGCACTCTGTTGCTGGACGAAATCGGCGAGATGCCCATGCAGACACAGGCAAAGCTGCTGCGGATTCTGGAGGACTCCAAGGTGCGGCGACTGGGCGGCAAACTGGAATTCGAAGTCGACGTCCGCGTGGTGGCGGCCACCAACAAGGTACCCGAGGAAGCCGTTCGGGGAGGCCATCTGCGGGAGGACCTGTTCTACCGCTTGAACGTGTTTCAGATCCACCTGCCTCCGCTGCGGGAGCGCAAGGAGGACATTCAGGCGATCGCCGAGGCTCTGATGGTCGATCTGAACCGGAAGCACGAATGCCGCGTCGCGGACATTTCTCCGGCGGTGATCGAAGCTTTTGAGCGCCACCACTGGCCGGGCAACGTGCGCGAATTGCGGAACGTACTGGAACGTGCGGTCATTCTGGTGGGTGAAGGGACCATTGAGTTGCGGAACCTGCCGGCATTCCTGCAGGCTGAGACCACAAGCTACGCCGCGTCGGCGCCCGCAAGCTCGGCAACCGCGGTAGATGCCGTTTCCGCGCCGGATGAGGGCGATGCCGTCAGGTTCCAGATCGGAACGACTGTGGAAGAGGCCGAGAAGGGGTTGATTCTGAGGACCCTGGAGCACACGCGAAACAACAAGACGCGCGCCGCGGAGATCCTGGGCATCAGCCTGAAGACTCTGCACAACAAACTCAAGGAGTATGGCGCGGGCAAAGAATTCGGGGTGGGGGTGTAGGCTGAAGTGAAGGAATGATGGGGCCACGAATCATTCGTGGCCAAAAGCGATTTCAGGCTTACCGGCCGGTGTGCAGGTTGTTGTGGATCGCGTAGAGAGCCAGTTCCAGGCGATCGGAAACGCCCAGTTTGTCAAAGATGTTGTGCAGGTGGTTCTTCACCGTCTGCTCGCTGATGAACATCTTTTCCGCCATTTCCTTGTTCTTGAACCCCTGAGCCACCAACGCGACAATCTCGCGCTCCCGCTGGCTCAGCGGTGACCGCTCGCGGTCGCGGGGCGCGGCTGACAACTGTTGTTGTTGCGGCGCAGTGGCAGTCTCGTCGGCCGCGACGAACGTACGGATTACGGCTGCGGTGGTATGCGAATCCAGCCAGATCTCTCCCGCATGGACCTTGCGAATACTCTTGATCAGCAATTCCGTAGCGGTCTGCTTCAGGACGATACCCGAGGTACCGAGTTTCATGGCCTGAACGAACTCATTCTTGTCGTCCGACGCAGTCAGTACAATGACGCGGGTCTTGTTCCTGGCTGCCTGGAGCCGCTGCAATGTGGCCAAACCGTCCAGACCAGGCATCTTGAGGTCGAGCAGGAGGATGTCCGGCTCGAACTGCTGCAGCACATCCAGCACCTGCCGTCCATCCTGGGCCTGGGCCACGACTTCGAAGTCCTCCTCCAGGGCCAGCAGCTTACAGAGACCGTCGCGAAAGATGGGATGGTCGTCCGCCACTACGATCCGGATCTTGGATTTGGGTGGTGTTGCCGGCCCGGAACCTGGTCCGTTGTTGCCGGTGTTGTTCTCAGGCATACACTTACACTAGTCTTGATTGTAGAGTTCTAGAACTATCAAGTCAAATCGGTTCTTGTGGTTCCCCACAGGTATTCACCGGGAAAACGGTGGAGTATCAGGCGATCGCCGCCCGTGCGAACCACTTCCGGCGCTTTAATTCCATCAGTTTGCTGGGATTTTGCATTCTGGCTTTGTTAAGGTGAATAGATCATGAGCGAAGAATTGGCCGAGGTTGATTTTCAAAGGTTCTGGCGGAGACTGCAACAACTTGGGCTCAATGCTTACGAGTCGCGTTCGTACCTGGTGCTCCTCGGACATCCCAAGTTCAAGGCGTTGGAACTGGCGGCGCGGGCGCACGTTCCGCGGCAAAAGATTTACGAGGTGCTCGACAGTCTGGTGGAGAAAGGCTTCGCGCAGGTGGTGCAAGAGAAGACCAAACTCTTCTCCGCGGTGGAGCCCAGCCTGGCGATTCCCGGTTACCTCGGCCGTAAGCGGCAGACGCTGGAGCAGGAACTCACGGATAACGGGCGTGCCGGCACGGCGCTGATCGACGACCTGAAGGCGCTGTATTCCGAAGGGCAAGGCGGGCGCGGAACCCTGGACTTCCTGCGCATCGTGTCCGAACCGGCGCAAACCGCCGCGGAATACCGAAGGATGCTCTCCGAGGTGAAGCGGGAGTACCTGGAGTTCTCGCGGCCACCGTACGCCGTTGATCCGCTGGACGAGAAGTTGGTCAAACAGGCCGGTTCGAGCGGGGTGGCTTGCCGTATTCTGCTGGAGGCGTCCACGCTCGACGACGAGCACCGCCAGCGGCTCAGCGAGTATATGGCGGCCGGCGTGGAAGTCAGGATCGCGGACTCCCTGCCGATGAAGCTGGCGTTGTTCGACGCGGAGCACGGTATGATCGCTCTCCTCGATCCGGTGATCACACGGCCCACCTGGACGGCCGTCGTCTTCCATCACGACGGCATGGGTGAGGCGATGAGAGGCCTCTTTGAGGATCGCTGGGGGAGAGGGCGGGCTCTCTGAAATCGGGGCTTGACCCTGGAACCGTTCCAGGGCTCATACTACCGGTAAGAAGGTGACCCCCGACTCCATTCCAAAGTTGTTGCGCGCCGGCGAACTGGCCCGGCTGTGTGGCGTAAGCACCGACACGTTGCGCCATTACGAACGCGTGGGCGTTCTGGCGCAGCCTCGTAGAAGCCAGGCCGGCTATCGTCTGTATCCGGCCGAAGCCGCCACTCGCGTCCAGTTGGTTCGACGCGCCCTCCGGCTGGGTTTCACTCTGGCCGAACTCGCCCGCATTCTGCGCGCGCGGGACCGGGGCGGGGCGCCGTGCCGCGAGGTAAGGGCATTGGCGGCGATGAAGCTCGAACAGTTGGAAGTGCGATTGGCCGACCTGGCCGGCCTGCGCGACCACCTGCGCGATCTCCTGGCGGACTGGGACGAACGTCTGAAACGAACCCCCGACGGAGTGCGGGCGGGCCTGCTGGAAGTTCTGTTAAAACGACCTTCAAGAATAGGAGAAATGTGATGAAAACGTTGTCTTACATTCTGTTTGCTTGCGTCCTTTTGGGCCACGCCCAGGACTCGAACCACGCCACGCACCATCCCGATGTGGACCAGCGGGGTGACAAGGTCATGGGCTTCTCGCATGAGAAGACAACCCACCACTTCCGTCTTTACGCCGATGGCGGCGCCATTGAAGTGGAAGCCAAGGACCCTAAGGATACCGAGAGCCGCGACCAGATTCGGACGCACCTCGCGCACATCGCCCGCATGTTCGCCGATGGCAACTTCAACGCGCCCATGCTGGTTCACGATCGGACACCGCCCGGTGTGCCAACCTTGCAGCGGCTCAAGAGCGAGATAACGTACCGGTTCGAAAACACGGATCAGGGCGGCAGGGTGCGAATTACAACGAAAAACGCGGACGCCCTTAAAGCGCTGCACGAGTTTCTGCGATTTCAGATCTCAGACCACCAGACGGGGGACTCGCCGGGGGTTCAGCAGGAGCGGTAGGGCGGGGCACTCTGACGCCCCTTGCTCCCAACGCCCTTCTGGTTACCGCGTTCCGCCTGCCACCCCGCGCTGCTTGCGCGTGAGGATCTGTCGCACGGCGTAGATGCGGCGATCCTGGCTCTCAAAATACGTCCGCATCATCATTTCGCCTATCAGCCCGGTGCTGAACATCATCATGCCGCCCAACAGCAGCAAGCCCCCGGCAACCATCAGCGGTCCGTGCTCCATCACGATCTCGTAGCCGAGCAACTTCTCGATCGCGAGGTAGGCCATAATCCCGCCGCCGAGAGTGGTGCCGATCAGCCCCAGAGTGCCGAAGAAATGCATCGGGCGGGTGAAGTATTTCAGCAGGAACTTGATGGTCAAAATGTCGAACATTACGCGGAACGTCCGGCCGATCCCATAATGCGAATCACCGGCGGCGCGGGGCGTGCTGCGTATGGGCACTTCCACAATGCGAGCTCCGTAGAAACTCGCCAGCGCGGGGATAAAACGGTGCAACTCGCCGTATAGATTGACGTCCTTCAGCACTTCGGAACGGTAGGCCTTGAAGGTGGTGCCGAAGTCGCGCAGGTTCACGCCGGACGCTTTGGCCATCATCCAATTGGCAATGCGCGAGGGGATCTTGCGCATAATGGCGTTGTCGACCCGGTTCTGACGCCAGCCGCTCGCAATGTCGTAGCCTTCGTCGATCTTCTTGAGCAGCGCCGGAATATCCTCGGGAGCATGCTGCAAGTCCCCGTCCATGGCGATGATGACGTCGCCTTTGGCTTCGTGGAAACCCGCCGACAACGCGGCCGTCTGCCCGAAGTTGCGGCGCAGCCGGATCACCTTGAGGTGGCCATCGGTTTCCACCAGGTTCGCCAGCAATTCAAAACTGCGGTCGTTGGACGCATCATCCACGAACAGGATCTCGTAGGGCCGTTTCAACTGCTCCAGCACTGCCGACAGGCGGTCATAAAGCGGGAGGATCGAAGGCTCCTCGTTGTGAATCGGGATGACAATCGACAGCATGGGTGTGAAATTATCAGTGTAACATCATGGATCGAGTTCCATTTCAGGCAACTACGGCCGGGGCGCCGTACGACCGTATACGACGGCTGCCGGTGGCGGTGCTGCTCGACAACGTCCGCAGCCTTTACAACGTCGGCGCGTTCTTCCGCACGGCCGATGCCGCCGGCGTAGAGAAGCTCCATCTGGCGGGGATCACGGGCCGGCCTCCCCAGCACGCGATCGCTAAAACGGCCTTGGGCGCGGAGGACTCGGTGCTCTGGGAGCACACCTGGGAGCCCGTCCCCCTGATCCACGCCCTGCGTGAGCGCGGGTACGAAATCGCGGCCGTGGAAACGACGGTTCATGCCGTGGATCTGTTCGACTGGACGCCGCGGTTCCCGGTCTGCGTGATTTTCGGCCACGAGGTGGAGGGGATCCGCCCGGAAGTGTCGGCGCTGTCGGACACGCACGTGCGCATCCCCATGCTCGGCGCCAAGCACTCTTTGAATGTGGCTACCGCGGGCGGTGTGGTGATTTATGAGCTGCTGCGAAAATACCGTGCCCTGGCCCCTGCGTTACGATAGTACTTGTCCCAGCCACTTCCTCGTTTACGCCTGAATCTCGATTTCATGCCGTCGCCGTCGCCGGACCACCCCGGGTTGTTCATCCGGGATCCGTACCGGTTCTCCGACGCCATGCTGATCATTCCGCCGGTGCTGATCGAAAGCCTGCAGTGCTTCGACGGCCAACAGACGGATCTGGACCTGCGGGCGATGCTGGTCCGCCTGACCAACGATCTGGATGTTGGAGAAATCCAGCAGCATCTGATTCAAGCCCTCAGTAGCGCAGGGTTCCTCGAGGATGAGAGCTTCGAGCGGATGGAGCAAGAGCGCCGCCGCGAGTTTCGAGAGCTTCCGGTGCGCGCGCCGGCGCAAGCAGGCTCGGCCTATCCCGCCGAAGCCGGCGCGCTCGGCGACGCCCTGTCGCGGTATATGTCGGGCGAAGGGGCGCCCGCCGCGGCGGATGGCGACCTTTTGGCGATTGCGGCGCCGCACGTCAGCCCGGAGGGCGGATGGCAGTCCTATCGGGCGGCCTACCGCATGTTGCGTCCCGAGCATCGCGACCGCACCTTAGTGATCCTGGGCACTTCGCATTACGGAGCGCCCGAAAAATTCGGGCTGACGCGCAAGAACTTCGCCACGCCTCTCGGCGAGGCCGTAACGGACCGGCGCCTGGTGGATTGGTTGGCCGCGCGCGCCCCGAGCGCTATCGAAATGGAGGACTACTGCCACTCCTTCGAGCACACGCTGGAATTCCAAGTGATTTTCCTACAGCACATGCTCGGGCCGGGTGTGCGTATCCTGCCCATCTTATGCGGACCGTTTGCACACAGCCTCTACAATGGCGGCAACCCCGAAAACGACGATGGGGTGAAGGCCTTCCTGGAGGCCCTCGGCGAATTGAACGACCGGGAAGGCGAGCGCCTTCTCTGGGTTCTCGGCGTGGACATGGCCCACATGGGCGCCCGCTATGGGGACCGTTTTCAGGCGGAAGCGAATGCGGGCGCGATGAGCCAAGTGGAAGTTCGCGACCAGGCCCGTATCGCGCGGATCAATGCTTCCGATGCGGCGGGCTTTTGGGAGTTGGTCCGCGAGAATCGCGACGATCTGAAATGGTGCGGCTCCGCGCCGTTCTACACGTTTCTGAAAGCCGTGCCCAAGGCTCGCGGGGAGTTGCTGCGGTACGAGCAATGGAACATCGATGAACACAGCGTCGTAAGCTTTGCCGGGATGGCATTCTCGAAATAAGGAGATGTGTCCAGGGCAGGCTGAGGCATGCCCCACCACGCCCAGCCCCTATTCAATGGTGGCCAACACCTCGCCCGCGACGACCGTCGCTCCTTCTTTCGCCGGCACCGCAATCACCCTGCCGGCGCGCGAGGCCTTCAATTCGTTCTGCATCTTCATGGCTTCCACCACCACCAGGCCCTGCCCGGTTTCCACTGTATCGCCCGGGGAAACCAGAACCCGCACCACCTTGCCGGGCATCGGCGTGGCGATACTCTGAACACCTTCTCCATGCCGGCCACCGGATTTCCGAGTCCAGCGGCGCGGGTCCGAGACCTCGATTTCGAACCGATAGCCATCAATCACCACCACCACTCCGCCGCTTGGCGATTCCTCGACGCGCGCCTCATAGCTGCGGCCGTCCAGCAGGACGGAGTAGACGCCGGGCTCGGGGGTTTCCACTTGTGCATCGCGCTCGGGGCCGTCGCCAGTCCGGAAACGGCACGCGGGGGCCGGCGCGAGGACCTCGATCGAATCCGCGGTTCCGTTGACCATCAGCGACAGCTTCATCGGAGTAGCTCGCTCCGTCCGGCGTCGAGCCACGCACGGGAGGCCGCCGCGGGACGAGCCTCCCAAGCCGTTTCTGTACGCGACATCGAGTGTAACGCGGCGGCCAGAGCTGCCACCGCCGCCAGATCGGGGGGGGCCTCAGGAGCGTTATGCCGCTGGAAGAATTCGTCGATAAAGCCGGTATGCAGATGGCCTGCGCGAAACTCCCGGTCCTCCAGGATCTGGCGGAAAAAGCCGATGTTGGTGCGGATCCCCCCGACATCGTATTCGCGCAGAGCACGGATCATCCGCTCGGTGGCTTCCGCGCGGGTGGCGGCCCAGACGGCAAGTTTGGCGAGCAGCGGATCGTATTCCATGGGAACTGTCCAGCCATCGTAAACGCAGCCATCCAGGCGGATGCCCGGGCCTAACGGCCGGGTAAGGCGAGTTAGTTTGCCGGGGTACGGAAGAAAATTGTTGTAGGGGTCTTCGGCATAGATGCGACATTCGATAGCGGAGCCGCGCCAGGCGACGTCCTCCTGAGCGAATGGCAGCCGTCCGCCCGCGGCGATTTCGACTTGCAGCCTCACCAGATCCAGACCGGTGACCAGTTCCGTGACGGGATGCTCCACCTGAAGGCGCGTGTTCATTTCGAGGAAGTAGTAGCGGCGGTCCTGGTCCACCAGGAATTCGACGGTTCCCGCATTGTAGTAGCCGGCGGCGCTGGCCGCGCGGATGGCGGCCTCCCCCATCTCTTGCCGCATTTCGGGGTGCAGCACAATCAAAGGCGAAGGGCACTCTTCCATTACCTTCTGATGACGGCGTTGGATGGAGCATTCGCGCTCGCCGAGGTGGACCATATGGCCGTGTTGATCCCCGACGAGCTGGATTTCGATGTGCCGCGGCCGCTCTACCAACTTTTCGACGTAAATATCCGGGTTGCGGAAGGAACGCCCGGCCTCGCTCGCGGCGTTGCGAAACGCGGATTCCAGTTCAGATTCGCGGTCTACGCGGCGCATGCCTTTGCCTCCCCCGCCGGCGACGGCCTTCAACAGAATCGGGTAGCCTTGCGTGCGCCCGAACTGCCGGGCCTCGTCGAAGGTGACGCCGTGGTCCGTGCCGGGCACTACCGGCGCTCCCGCGGCTATGGCGGTCTGGCGCGCGGCGGTCTTGGAGCCCATCATGCGGATCGAATTCGCAGATGGACCGATGAAGACCAGGCCGGCATCCTGGCAGGCGGCCGCGAAATCGGCATTCTCGCTGAGAAACCCATACCCGGGATGGATCGCCTCAGCGCCGTGCTTTTTCGCTGCGTCGAGAATGCGATCGATGCGCAAGTAGCTTTCCGTCGAAAGGGACGGACCCACGTGCTCGGCCTCATCGGCCATGCGAACGTGCAGCGAGGTTCGGTCGGCGTCGGAATAAACCGCCACGCTGGCGATGCCCATCTCGCGCAAAGTGCGTATGACACGGACGGCGATCTCGCCGCGGTTAGCAATCAGGACCTTGCGGAACATGCAGCCAGAATTGTAACAACGGGCAACGGCAAACGGACCGCGGTGGGACAGACGATCGCTTTTCGTCGCCTGTCGGCGGCTGCCAGCCTGGCGGTCAGCCGGTCACGAGTGCGTTCATCCTGGCGTATCGGGTACCCGCGGAAATGCCGCCATGGCCGCCTGAAACGCCGCTCGACGGCGGCGCGTGAAGAAAACGAGGGATGCCCTTGCGGCAAGATCTCCGGGACCGAACCGCATCAGCCTGCGACAATTCGCCCTTGTCGCCAAGGGTGCTCACTTCACACCCTCTCCAAAGGGCTAATGGAAGCGATGCGTGAAGAAGCGCTTCCTGTTGTGTTTCAATGAGTTGCGTGGCATGGAGCGGCACCGCACGGATCACCACGGAAACGGCAGTCCGCTTGCAGCCGTCACTATAGGCGTCAAGCTGTCCGACTTACGTCCGAAAGGGAGGGGGAATGTCCGTCGCTGCCGCATTGGTACCATCGTTCAATCAGCTTCATGCCGACCAGGTGGATCCGCAGTCGATATGCACGCTTTCCGTCGTTTTCTGGAGAGCTCTGGGCATCGCCCGTCGCGCAATCAAAGTCTGATCATGCTTCTTAGAACGTATTTCCTCATCGCCGCACTCTTTGCCGCCCCCCTCGTCGGGCGTGCCGAGCCGACCCTGCTCGATCAGGGGTATCGGCACCTGTACAATCTGGAGTTCGCGAATGCGCACGTCAGCTTCCAGGAGTGGGAGCACCAGAAACCCGACGATCCCATGGGTCCGGTGTCCGATGCGGCGGCTTACCTGTTCTCCGAATTCGACCGGCTGCACATCCTGCAATCCGAGTTCTTCACCCACGATCAGCATTTCATTACCGACCACAAGCTTTTCCCCGATCCCCAGTTGAAGCGGCAATTCCAGGCTGCCCTGGCGGCCAGCCGCGCTCTTGCCGCCCGCGCGCCCGGCGACAACAACGCCCTGTTTGCCACAGTCCTGTGCAACGGTTTGGAATCCGATTATCTCGCCCTGATCGAGAAGCGCTACGGCGCCTCCCTGCTGAAGATGAAAGCCGGACGCACGCTCGCGGAGCGCCTGTTGGACGCCGATCCGACTTACTACGACGCATGGATCGCGGTGGGAGTGGAGAACTACATGTTAAGCGTCAAGCCCGCTCCGCTGCGTTGGCTGTTGCGATTGGGGGGCGCCGGGACCGATCGCGCCCTGGGCATCGAGAAGCTCAAACTCACCGCCGAGAAGGGCCACTACCTTGCGCCGTTCGCCAAGATGATGCTGGCGGTGGCTGCGATGCGCGAAAACAATACCCGCCAGGCCAAGGACCTGCTCCTCGTCCTGGCGAGTGAGTATCCCCGCAATCCCCTGTACCGGCAGGAACTCGCCCGGATGGATCCCCTGGCTTTCCGGAGCGATCCTCAGTGAATCGGCTCCCCCGTTCTACCGACGTTTTTGTGATTGGAGGCGGCCCGGCAGGGCTGGCGGCAGCGATTGCCGCACGCCAGCGCGGCTTCGCGGTCACGGTGGCGGATTGCTCCATTCCCCCCATCGACAAGGCTTGCGGCGAGGGCGTGATGCCGGATGGGGTGGTGGCCGCCCGTTCGCTGGGCATCGAACTGGAAGGCGCGGGTGCGCAGCCGTTTCGCGGCATCCGTTTTTGCGACCGTAGCGCGGGCATTCCCACGCACGTGGAGGCGGCCTTCCCCAAAGGTCAAGGTCTGGGCCTGCGCCGTACGGCGCTACACCAGATCATGGTGGAACACGCCGCGGAGGCGGGCGTGAACCTGGCATGGGGTGCGCGCATCACCGGCATCGGCGAGGAAGGCGTAGTGGCCGATGGCCGCACGGTCCGCACGCGCTGGATCGTGGGCGCGGATGGCAGCCATTCGGCGGTCCGACGATGGGCGGGGCTGGACGCGTGCGAGCGGGATAGCCGGCGCTTCGGTTTCCGCCGCCATTATGGCGTGGCGCCCTGGAGCGAGTTCATGGAGATCCACTGGGGCGAAGCCTGCCAGCTCTACATCACGCCCGTGGGCCCGCGGGAGATCTGCGTGGCGCTGATCTCGCGCAATCCCCATCTCCGGCTTGACGATGTGCTGCCGCAGTTTCCGGAGGTCTCCCAACGGCTGGCAGGGAGTGGCGCTTCGCTCACCGGGACGCCGGAGCGCGGCGCCGTGTCCGCCTCGCGCCGTTTGAAGGCCGTTTGCCGGGGCAACGTGGCGCTGGTGGGAGACGCCTCCGGCTCGGTGGATGCCATTACCGGCGAGGGCCTGTGCCTGCTGTTTCAACACGCAGTGGCTCTCGGCGGAGCGCTCGAGGATGGCGAACTGGGACTCTACCAAGCCGAGCACCGCCGCATCGGCAGGCGTCCGGAGTTTATGGCGGACCTTATGCTTTTCCTGGACCATCGCGGCCGTTTGCGCCGCCGGGCCCTCCGCGCCATGGCTTCCCGCCCGCACCTGTTCGCCGGCATGCTGGCCATGCATGTCGGCGAGCTCTCGAGGTTCGATTTCTTTAGGAATAGCCTGTCCTTCGGCTGGCGTCTGGTGACCCTGTGACGAAGTCAGGTAGAGCTGCGTAATGAACGAGTGGTGCTGCTCATCCTGGAACGCAGCCTCCTGGCTTTTCCGTCCCGAATGTAAATCCTATCGTCCTTTATTCGCCTCCAACCACCCAGCTCTTGACCTTCCCCCCTGGCACAGGTAAGATTGTACCCATCTATTCGGGGTTGATTGGTCAAGCACCACCGTCTGCTGGAGGTTCATCTTCAATGAAATTGGCTTCGACGTGCATGATTCTGGCTGCATTTGTAACGGCGGCCGGCGCGCAGGTAACAACCGGACGCCTGGAAGGGACTGTCACCGATTCCCAGGGGGCATCCGTTCCCGGCGCCCAGATCAAGGTGGTCAACCGAGAAACCGGTCAGACTCTCAACGCCGTGGCCGATGACAAGGGCCTGTGGGCGCTGCCTTCGATGCCCTCCGCCACCTACACTGTGACAATTAGCCATCCAGGCTTCAAAACCGAGAATGTCGATAACGTGAAGGTGGACGCCGGCGTGCCCGCGAGTGTCAACACGACGCTACAGGTAGGCGCGCTTACGGAAACGGTGGAGGTCTCAGCGGGCGCGGAAGTCCTGCAAACCCAGACGGCCACGGTGAGCTCGACGCTGGTCGGCAGGCAGCTCCACGAATTGCCTTTTACCAGCCGGAACCTCACCGAGTTGATCGTCACGCAACCGGGAAGCGCGACGCCAGGTGTCCCGCGCAGCACGTCGGTTTATGGCCTCCCGCAGGCGGCCCTGAACGTCACGCTCGACGGGCTCAACATCCAGGACAATTCCAATAAGTCGAGCGACGGCTTCTTCAATGCCATCTTTCCGCGCGCGGACACCGTGGAGGAAATGACCGTCAGCAGCGCCTCGGCGGGCGCCGACAGCAACGCCGAAGGCGCATACCAGGTGAAGATGGTGACGCGCAGCGGTTCCAACGATTGGCATGGCGGCCTATTCGAGCAGCACCGGAACCAGGACCTGAACGCCAACTACTACTTCAACAATATCAATAGCCAGCCGCGCGACCACATCGTATTCAATCAGTTCGGAGGCCAGGTCGGCGGTCCCATCAAGCGCAACAAGCTGTTCTTCTTCGCGGCATTTGAAGGCTTCCGGCTGCCGCAGACCTACACGGAACCTACCGGCACGGTCTTGACGCCAACCGCGATCGGTGGCGTGTTCACTTACAGCTCGGGCGGGGTAACCCACACCGTCGATCTCTACCAGTTGGCGGCGGCCAAAGGCTTCCCTTCGAGCGTCGACCCCATCATCGGCAAGACGCTCTCGCAGATCGACACCCTGGTGGAGGGTCAGCCTGGCTTGAAGAGCCGCATCGCCAGCAACAGCGACTACAACCGGAACAACCTGGATTTCCAAAGCAAGGGCGCCAACAACCGGAATTTTCCGACCCTGCGGCTGGACTACAACGTCACCGAGAAGCATCACATCGAGTTCATCTACAACTACCAGACCAACATCCGCCGGCCGGATGGCATCAATATTACCACCGCCAGTCCCGTTTTTCCGGGGACGGGGAACGTGCTGAACAGCGCTAACGGTGAGGCTGGCAACCAGGGCGGAATCGCCTTTTCGGCCGTAACGGCTCTGCGGTCCACCCTCACTCCCCGGCTGACCAGCGAGATTCGCTTCGGCCTTAACGGTGGGACGGTAATCTTCGATAACGGCATTAACCCCTCCGATTTCGCGCAGTGGAGGGGATATTCACCCGTCTTTGGCACTTCCTGCGCAAACGGCAACTCCGGTAACTTCCTTACCTGTCCTTACCGTGTTACCGGCCAATCTCGGCGCAACACCCCGTTGAAACAGGGCAACGCCAACCTGACTTATTCGCGAGGCCCCCATCTATGGAACTTCGGTGGCAGTTTCACGCAAGTGAACATCTGGACGACCGCCTCCAGTGGCGCGCCCTTTGTGCCCGGCGTCAACTTCAGCCTGGCGGCGAACGATCCCGTCAACACGGGGGCCACCAGCATCTTCACCACTGCCAACTTTCCCGGCGCCACCTCCACCAACTTGAGCGATGCCGGCAACCTGTACGCCTTGCTGACGGGCCGGGTGTCCAGCATCACCAACTCCGTGGTTCTGGGCGCGGATACCCACACCTACGGCATCAACCAGCCGATTACTCACAACCAGCAACGGGAGTTTGGATTGTATTTTCAGGACTCATGGCGGCTCGCCCCCGGTCTTACCGCCAACTATGGCCTCCGCTGGGACCGGCAGAATCCGCCCATCAACCTGGACGGCGTCTACACCCGTCCGGGATACGCGGGCCTGTTTGGAGTATCGGGCGTCGGCAACCTGTTTAGTCCCGGTGTTCTCCAGGGTGCGGCGCCCATGCTGAATCTGGTGGACGCCGGAACCGGCGGGTACGACCAGGGAGTGGGCAGGTTTTCTCCCTCCATCGGCTTGGCCTGGCAACTCCCCAAGAGCGATTTCAAACCCCTGGCATGGCTAATCGGACGTACTGGCCAAAGCGTCCTCCGCGGCGGATATTCCATCAGTACCATCCGCGAGGATGCCGGCACGTTTAGCGTATGGGGCGGCAATTCCGGCCGCACGGTCTCGACGAGCGTCGATCCCAGCACCTTCCCGGCGCAGTTCGGCGCTCCCGGCTCGGTCCTGTTCAGCAATCCCACCTTGCCGTCGCGTACGGTTGCATCTACCCCCGCCTTCCCCCTGACCGCCCCTGCAGGCACCAGTCTCAACGAATTCAGCCCCAATCTTAAGGTTGGCTACGTGCAGAGCTGGGACATTGGTTTCCAGCGCGAACTGACTCGCGACACGGTGCTCGAAGTGCGCTACATCGGCAACCACGGGACCGACCTCTGGCGCACCCAGAACCTAAACGAAGTCAACATATTCGAGAACGGGTTCCTAAACGAGTTCCAGGTTGCGCAGAACAACCTCGCAATTGCCAACGGTGTATCGTCCGTATCGCAGTTGTCGCCCACAAGCCTGAAAAGCACCAACTTCAGCAACCAGGGTCTTCCAGGCCAGAAGCCGGTTCCGATCATCCAGACCGCGCTGAACCTTACGAGTGATACGACCACCGCTACCCGCCTCGTACAGGGCTTGGCCGGCACCTTAGCGAACACCTTCGCCACCACTGCGACCAACCTGAACCGGCTGGTTGCCGCCGGATATCCGGTCAACATGTTCCAGGTGAACCCCACCATCAACGCCGCCGCGAACCTGCTGGTCAACGGTGGGAATTCGAACTACCACGGGCTGCAGATCGAGGCGCGGCGCCGTATGTCGTTTGGCCTGCTGTTCCAGGCCAGCTACGTGTGGAGCCATTCAATATCCAATGAGAACAACTCGGGCCGCGCTGGAAGCTACACAACGTTGCGCAATGTGGGCTACGACAAGAACCCGTCGCCGTACGATATCCGCCAGGCTTTGAAGCTGAACTGGATTTATGAGTTGCCCTTCGGATCCAAGCGCCACTTCCTGGGCCACGTCAATAACGCAGTGGCCCGCAAGGCGTTGGAAGGCTGGGAACTGGCCTCGGTGGGGCGCATTCAGTCGGGATCGCCCATCAAGTTCAACAGCGGCCGCTTCACCTTCAACCAGAACGAAGGCGGCGTGATTCTGCACAACATCACTACCAGCCAGCTTCAGGGCATGATGTCCATCCGCAAAACCACCAATGCCCAAGGACTGGGAATCGTGAGTTTCCTGCCGCAGAGCCTCATCGATAACACGCTGGCGGCCTTCGAGACCGGAGGCAAGACGCTGGCCAACCTCGATCCCAATGCTCCGTATATCGGGCCTGCAAACGTTGCCGGACAACTCGGCGAGAACATCTTCCTCTACGGGCCCATGCAACAGAAGTGGGACGTGAGCCTGGTAAAGCGGACGCACATCGCCGAGCGGTTCAACCTGGAGTTCCGGGCGCAAGCGTTAAACGTCTTCAACCTGACGAACTTCCTGCTGTTCACGCCGGGCAGCGGCATTACGCCCACCACCACCATTGGCTCTTCCTTCGGCCAAACCACGGGCGCCTATCGCGACCTCTCCAACACCAACGATCCGGGCGGCCGGATCCTCGAGTTCGTCCTGCGTCTCAACTTCTAACCTCCTGTTCCACAAGCGCCCTACCGCATGCGGTACGCGTTGGAGCGCATTTTTTGGGGTCCCCGAGATTCAATCCTCCGGTGGCGGGACGGCGCGAAACCGATACTTGCTGATGGAAACGGCCGTACCCATAAGATCGCTCCGCACGACCATTCCGTGAACGCGGAGTTCCAGGGATTGACCGCTCTCCAGTGGAAACGGCCATGTCAGGTCCGCCTGGATCAGTTCGCCGGCGCGTAACTGGATTCCACCGCGGAACACCAATCCCCCGGTGCTCATGTTGATAACCTCCCCCGTTCCTGTCTGGCCGGATGCCAGTGTGTATCGTAGACCCAGCTCCATGGAAAAACGGCGGTGTCTCCGCCGCTCGGGACGAGCGGGATCGGTTTCCGTAACCAACGTCATGCCTCCTTGTCGGAAACCAACTTATAGAGGGATTTCGATATCGGAACAATAGGCCTGGAAGTCTTAAGCTCTAGTACTCGACGGGAGCGAGCCCTCGGACGGAGCGATTCCCCCCCGACGCATATCTCCCAAGGCTTAGTACCGTTTGTGGGGCGGGCAATCTTGCCTGCAGCCGCCTTTTCAGGCGGCTCCTCAGCTCAGGACCAGTGATTCTTCGTACTCGGCGATCGCCGGCTGAAAGCCGGCGGCAGCCATGATTGGCTGCCCCACTTTATCTCTCACCTTCTGCTTTCGAAGAACTGCCGCAGCAGTTCCACGCATTCCGCCGCGAGCACGCCTTCAACCACTTCCACGCGATGGTTCAGCACCTCCGAATCGGCCACCTGGAACTTGCTGCGAACGCCGCCAAACCGCAGGTCGCGCCCACCAAAAACGAGGCGGGCGACGCGCGCCGCCACCAGGGCCCCGGCGCACATCACGCACGGTTCGAGCGTGCAGTAAAGCGTGGCGTCCGGCAGCCGGTAGTTTCCGGCGGTGGCCGCCGCTTCGCGCAGCGCCAGGATCTCCGCATGAGCCGTGGGGTCGCTACGAGTGATTGGCGCATTCCACGCGCGGCCTGTGATCTCGCCCGCGACCACTACCACCGCCCCCACGGGCACCTCACCGCGGACTTCTCCTTCGCTCGCCAGGCGGAGCGCCTCCCGCATGAAGTGTTCGTCCGGAGTCATTTCCAAAGGTGGGACAGGCGGTTCGGCCTGTCTGCCGCGGCAACTCAACCGCACGCCCGAACACTAGCTTATAATACGGGAATCTTCCATCATGCCTGAACTTGAAATTCATCACGAATCCGAACATGCGATCGATCCCGTCGGACAAAGAGTGGGGGTCCTGGCCGCCCTGCTAGCTGTTGCATTGGCCGTCGTCACCATCGCCTCACACCGCACGCATACCAGTGCGATCATTCACAAATCCAACGCCAATGACGCCTGGTCGCACTACCAGGCGGCCCGTTTGAAATATCACAACCTCGAGTTGGGCGAGAATCTCCTCGCTGTAATCGGCGCCAAAGGCGATGCCGCCGATAAAATGGTGGCCGACTACGCGGCTCAGAAGAAAAAGTACGAGCAGCAGGGCAAGGAGATCCAGGAGGAAGCCCAGAAAGCCGAGGAACAAGCCGAGGCCGATGAGCACCGCGCCCTCCGTTACGATCTGGGGGAAGGTCTGCTGGAAATCGGACTGGTGCTCAGTTCGCTGTATTTCATCTCGAAGAAGATGATGTTCCCGGTAATGGGCGTCATCGCAGGTATTGTAGGCGGAGCCATCGCGATCACCGGCCTGATGCTGTAGCGGGGTGCGTAAAATACGGGGACAGACGGAACGTTTCCTGCCCCGCATTTCCCGCGTCTGACCCCGTACTTACGCGCAGGAAAACGTTCCGTCTGTCCCCGTATTTTCCCCTTTCAGTGGCGGAAGTGACGCATGCCCGTGAACACCATGGCGACGCCGAGCCGGTCCGCGGCCGCGATCACTTCTTCGTCACGCACCGATCCGCCGGGCTGGATGAACGCCGTGGCGCCCTGCCGCACCGCCTCCTCGACGCCATCCGGGAAGGGAAAGAACGCATCCGACGCCACCACCGTTCCCGCCAGTGGTAACACCGCTTTCATCGCTCCGATCTTCACCGAATCCACGCGGCTCATCTGCCCCGCGCCCACTCCCACGGCCTGCCCACGCCGCGCGTAGACGATAGCGTTGGATTTCACGTGCTTGGCCACCTTCCAGCCGAACTCCAAAGCCTTCCACTCCTCTTCGGAGGGCACGCGGCGGGTCCTCACCACGGCTGCGGCTGGGTCGAGTTTCCCGTCGTCGGGGGTCTGCGCCAGGAACCCGCCGGAAATGGATTTCACCACCAGCCGGTCGCTCCCGCGGGCCACGCGCATCATCCGCAGGTTCTTCCTCACCGAGAGTACGGCGAGGGCCTCGGGCGAATAGTCCGGCGCTGCAATCGCCTCGAGAAAGGTCTTGGCCATCTCGCGGGCGGTCTCCTCGTCCACCGGGCGATTCAACCCGATCACGCCGCCGTACGCGGAGATCGGGTCGCATTCGAAGGCCTTACGATACGCCTCCGCCAGCGTTTCCTGCTCGGCGCAGCCGCAAGGGTTGGTGTGCTTGATGATGGCCGCAGCCGGTGCCGAAAACTCCGAGACCAGTTGCCAGGCGGCATCCAGATCCACCAGGTTGTTGTACGAAAGCTCCTTTCCGTGCAGTTTCTGCGCGCCCGCGACCCCTTGGCCGCACTGGCCGTAAAGGGCCGCCGCTTGGTGGGGATTCTCGCCGTACCGCAAGTCCATCAGTTTGGGCGCGCCCAGGCTCAAGCGCGGCGGGAGAGGGCCGGCGGCATCCACCTGGTCGAGGCGCGCACTGATGGCGGCATCGTAGTCCGCGGTGGTGCGGAACGCCTGCTTCGCCAGGCGCCATTTGGTTTCGATCGACAACTCGCCGCCGTGCATGCGCAGCTCTTCTATCACCGCGCGGTAGTCGCCGGGCGACACGATCACCGCCACATCCTGATAGTTCTTCGCCGCTGCCCGAATCATGGTCGGCCCGCCGATATCGATATTCTCGATGAGTTCTGCCAATCGCGCGCCGCTCTTCGCAGCGGCCTCTTCGAAACGGTAGAGGTTGACCACCACCATGTCGATCGGCGCGATGTCGTGTTGTTCGAGCGCCCGCACGTGTTCCGCGTTGGAGCGCACGGCCAGAATCCCGCCCGCGATCTTGGGATGGAGCGTCTTGACGCGGCCGTCCAGCATCTCGGGAAAGCCGGTGACGCCGGAGACGTCGCGGACCGCCACACCCGCTTCGCGAATGAGGCCCGCGGTGCCCCCGGTGGAGATCAGTTCCGCGCCCAGCCCGCGCAGCTCGCGCGCAAACTCGACGATACCGGTTTTGTCCGTAACACTAATGAGAACGCGTTGGATTCGGCCCATCTACAGGCACGATAGCATGGGAGTGGCGACAAGTACCGCTCCCTAACCGCATCGGGGAAAGACGCCGGTTCCGTGTGGCGCCGGCCAATCGGCCGTGGGGGACCGGCCGGATCCGCCCCGCGTCCGCAGCGTCCGCGCCCCCCGGCGCCGGGCACCTGGCGGCGAATGCTATCCTCTAATGAAAGGCCAGTCAGATGGGTTTGCGAAAGGCTTCGTGGCTGTTGATGGGCGGTCTCGCTTTCCTGGGCGGGTTGTCCGCCTTTCAGAACTTCAAGAAGCCGTGGCGCGAATACCCCGCGTTCGAGTACAACGATTTCCCCATCCCGCCCGACTACCAGGAGAAATCCGAGTGGGTTTTCGCACGCCTGATGTATCCGAACGCCGCCTATGCGCGCGGCGGCCGCGGCTTCGGACGGTTCGGCGGAAACCGCTTTGGAAGCGACTGGACCCAGGGAGGCCGGGGCGCATTTTGGACCATGGACTATCCCCGGTCGGACCGCCACTTTGCGCTGGCCTTACGGCGGCTGACGCGCATTCATGTCCGTTCGGTCGAACAACCCATCAACCTCGATGAGGGCGATCAGTTCGACTGGCCCTGGATGTACGGCGTAGAAGTGGGCCATTGGGAACTCACGGATGAGCAGGTGAAAGGGTTCCGAGAATATCTGCTGCGCGGTGGATTCTTCATGTGCGACGATTTCCACGGAACGTTTGAGTGGGAGGTCTTCAACCACAGCATGCACCGCGTCTTCCCCGACCGGCAAATCGTGGATCTCGACAATGCAAGCGACATCTTCCACGTCATCTACGATCTGGACGACCGCTACCAGGTACCCGGCGAACAGTTTGTTCGATCGCATCGCACCTATGAACAGGACGGCTACGTTGCCACCTGGCGCGGGATCTACGACGACAACGGCCGCCTCATGGTGGCCATCTGCCACAACATGGACCTGGGCGATTCGTGGGAGCATGCCGACAATCCCCGGTACCCGCAGCAGTTTTCCGCGCTGGGCATTCGCATCGGCGTCAACTACGTCGCTTATGCGATGACGCACTGATGGTCCGGACCGCCCCCCTGCTGTGCGCGATCTGTTTTCTGGGCGGCTTGTACGCCTTTCAGCGCCCCTTCCGCGAGTTTCCCGGCGTGGAGTATTATAGCTTCCCCCTGCCTCCGGACTGGAATGAGAAGACCGAATGGGTTTTCGCGCGCCTGATGTATCCGTGGAACGGGTGGGGCTACCACTATGGCGACGACTGGACGAAAGGGTCTTCGAACTGGACCATCGACTATCCGCGGTCGGACCGCCACCTGGCACAAGCCATCCGGCGGCTCACGCGCGTTCACGTCCGCTCGGTGGAACAGCCGGTGAACCTCGAGGAGGGCGACCAGTACGATTGGCCCTGGCTCTACGGCGTCGAGGTGGGGCACTGGGCGTTAACCGACGCGCAAGTCAAAGCATTTCGCGAATACCTGCTCCGCGGCGGCTTTTTCATGTGCGACGACTTCCATGGCACCCAGGAATGGCAAGTCTTCGAGGAGGGCATAAAGCGCGTCTTTCCGGACCTGCCCATCGTGGAGATCGACAACGCGGATCCGATCTTCCACACCATCTACGATCTGGACGAACGTTACCAGGTCCCCGGCGCGCAATATCTGTATTCACACCGGCTCGCGGAAAAGGACGGCCGCGAGCCGCACTGGCGCGGCATTTACGACGATCGCGGCCGGCTGATGGTGGCCATCTGCTTCAATATGGACCTGGGCGATTCCTGGGAGTGGGCGGATGTGCCCGCGTATCCTGTGAAGTTTTCGGATCTCGGCATCCGGATTGGTGTAAACTACGTGGTCTACGCCATGACTCACTGAGTCCCGTTGGGGCAGGCCCTTGGCTGCCTCTTGGCCTGCCGGGATGCCCGCCTGAAAGGCCGCTCCACGAATACTTGGGGCGGTCAAAGCCGCCAATTTGAACCTTTTGTCCCCAATCCGCGTACCAATCCTTTAGCGCTTTTGCGGCGGAAGGAGCGTACATGGCAACTCTCTGGCAGGACCTCCGGTACGGGCTACGGATGCTTACCGGCAGGCCGGGATTTACGGCCATTGCGGTCGCGGTCTTGGCATTGGGAATCGGCGCCAACACCGCGATTTTCAGCCTGGTGAATGCCTTTCTCCTGAAACCGTTGCTGATTCAGAAGCCGGAGCAGATCGTGGGCATATACAGCCGCGACACCCGCAATCCGGGGTCGTATCGGGCCTTCTCCTATCCCAATTACGTGGACCTGCGCGAAAAGAACCCCGCCTTCACCAGCCTGACGGCGCTCAACATGGCGATGGTGGGGCTGGCGGAAGGAGACATCACGCGCCGGCTGGTCGCGGAGCTCGTTTCCTCGAATTACTTCGCCACGCTGGGAGTCCCGATTTGGCGAGGCCGGGCGTTCACCGCCGCCGAGGAACGGCCGGGAAGCGGTGTCGCAGTGGCTGTCGCCAGCTACACGTTCTGGCGGAAATCCGGAGCCGATCCCGGACTGGTGGGCAAGACGCTCCGCATCAACGGGCGGATCTTCACGGTTGTCGGCATCACACCGGAGGGCTTTACCGGAACTACGGCCATGATCAGTCCCGAACTCTACCTGCCGCTGGGCATGTACGAACCGATGATCAACGATTTTGAGGGAGCCGCTCGCCCCTTGGCCGCGCGCGACAACCACTGTCTCATCCTGGTGGGCCGGCTGCGGGCCGGCCTTGCGCAGCCGGCGGCGGATGCGCAACTTGCATCTGTGGCTCTAGGCATGGAACAAGCCTATCCCGCCGAAAACCGCAACCAGACCTTGTTCGTGCGGCCCCTGGCGCGGATGTCCGTTACCACCAATCCAAGCACCGACACGGAATTGACGGTGATCGCCGTACTACTGCTCTCGATGTCGGCAGTGGTGCTGCTGATCGCCTCCCTGAACGTGGCCAACATGATGCTGGCTCGCGGGTCGGCTCGCCGCAAGGAGATCGCCATCCGGCTGGCGCTGGGCGGCGGCCGGAGAAGCATCCTGCAACAGCTCTTCACCGAAGGCCTCGTGCTGGCGCTTCTCGGAGGCGCGGCCGGTCTCCTGCTGGCGTATTGGAGCACCTCGCTGCTGGTTCATTCGCTCGCCGTTCTGGCGCCTATCGACCTCGTTTATCGCGCCACGCCCGACATTCGCGTCCTCGCGGTAACCCTTGGCTTCTGCACCCTGAGCACTCTGCTTTTCGCACTGGTTCCTGCCTGGAACCTTTCGAGGCCGGACGTGCTCTCGGACCTGAAGGACGGCGGGCAGGGGGTGATCGAAAAAGGCAAGCCGCGCCGCGTCTTCTCGCGCCGCAACCTGCTGGTGATGGGTCAGATCTCGCTCTCGCTCATGCTGCTGACGGCTGCCGGACTGTTCTTCCGCAGTTTCGTCCGCGCCGCCAATGTGCAGCCCGGGTTCCGCATGGAGAATTCTGTTCTGATCGAGCTGGATCCGAGCCTTGCCGGTTACGACGAGCAGCATGGCCGCCAGACCTACCGCGCGCTTCTCGACCGGCTGGCAGCACTGCCCGGCGTGGAGTCCGCCAGCGTCGCCGCTACCGTCCCATTCGGGATGGTCTCGCTGGGGCGTGGCATTCAAAAATCCAGCGACGCTCCCTCCTCCAAACCGGATGCGATGCTGGAGTGCCGCTTCAACATTGTCGGCGAAAGGTATTTCGCCACCCTCGGAGTCCCTCTGCTGCGTGGGCGCTCCTTCCTTCCGGGTGAAACGGGCCCCGGGACGCCGCCGGTGGCCGTGATCGATCAGTTGGCCGCCAGCAAGCTTTGGCCCAACAGCGACGCGGTCGGCAAGCACATCCGGATGTCCGGCGGTGGCTTGCAGAAGCCCCGCGACGCCGAAGTGGTGGGAGTCGTCGGTAACGTGCAGGAGCACATCATCGGGCGAAACTCGGAGGCTCATCTTTACGTGCCGTTCGGCCAGGAATACCAGGCCAACATGAGCATCCACCTGAGAATTGCGCCGCAGGGCCGCGAATCGGAAGCGCGATTCCTCGAAACTGTTCGTCGGGAGATCCGCACCGCCGATAGCCGGCTGCCGGTACTCGCCCTGCGCACGCTACGGGATCACCTGGATCGGAGTCTCGACATCTGGGTGGTCCAGACCGGCAGCCGGATGTTCGGCATTTTCGGTGGAGTGGCGCTGCTGCTGGCGATGATCGGGCTCTACGGGATTCGGGCCTACACGGTTGCCCGGCGCACTCGCGAGATCGGCATTCGGATGGCGCTCGGCGCCACGGGCAGCGACACCCTGCGGATGATTCTGCGCGAAGGCGCGATCATCGCGGCATTTGGAGTGGGCGCCGGACTAGTGCTCTCGTGGCTTCTGGGGAGAGTCCTGGCCAGCATGCTCTACGAGGTGAGCGGCGCCGACCCTCTCGTTTTCCTGGCGGCGCCCGTCCTGCTGACCGCCGTTTCCCTGCTGGCCTGCTACGTCCCCGCCCGCAAGGCCGCGAGGGTCGATCCGATGGTGGCGCTGCGCTACGAGTAAGAGTAGAGTAGCGGCACTCAACTCACTTTCGCAGATACGCGTCGTCACCGCGGATCCAGTCCTCGCGCGCGGGCGAGAACACATCCACCACCACGCTGTCTTCCAGCACTTCCACAGCGTGCGGTGCATGCGGCGGGATCGCCAGGACTTCGCCTGCCCGCACGATCTGTTCGCGCCCTTCGATGAAAAACTTCAGGGCGCCGCGCTCTACCATGCTGACCTGCTCGTTCACGTGACTGTGTTCCGGAACGGCGGCGTCCTTCCGCAGTTCGAGGCGCGCGATCGTCATGTTGGCAGTATGTATGACCTTCCGCGCGATGCGCGAGTTCATCTGTTCCCGTTCCACCCGGTTCCAGTCGTAGAGATCCATGGGCGTATTCTAACGCGAACCCGCGCGGACCGGTATTGTATGATGAGAACTGCTTATGAAAGGTGTCGTTCTAGCAGGTGGCACGGGTAGCAGGTTGTTCCCGTTGACCAAGATCACTAACAAGCATTTGTTGCCCATCTACGATCGGCCCATGATCTACTACCCGATTCAGACGCTGGTGGACGCGGGTATTCAGGACATCATGATCGTTACGGGCGGCCGGAACTCGGGTGATTTCCTGCGCCTTCTCGTCAACGGAAAACAGTTCGGCCTCAAGCACATCAATTACACGTACCAGGAAGGGGAGGGCGGCATCGCCGACGCCCTGGCGCTGGCGGAACATTTCGCGGATGGCCACAAGATCTGCGTGGTCCTGGGTGACAACATCATCGAGCGAAACATCTGGGAAGCCGCCGAGCGGTTTCGCAAGCAGCCGCGGGGCGCGCACATCCTGCTCAAAGAAGTTCAGGATGCCGAGCGCTTTGGCGTGGCTGAAGTGACGGGTGGAAGAATTACGGGCATCGAGGAGAAGCCCATCCGCCCCAAATCCAACTACGCGGTGACCGGCATTTATATGTACGATGCCAGCGTGTTCGATAAGATCAAGACGCTGGTGCCGTCGAAGCGCGGCGAACTCGAGATCACCGACGTAAACAACGCCTATATCCGGGAGGGAACCATGGCCTTCTCCTTCCTCGAAGGTTGGTGGACGGACGCCGGAACGTTCGAATCCCTGCTGCGGGCGGCCAACCTGGTGGCCCAATCCCGCACGAGGGAAGGGATTCCCGCGGGGGCGATCGGGAGCGCGGTGGAAGGAGTGGCGCAAATCTGATGGTGGGAGAGACCGCTGCAGGGACGGCCTGTCGCCCGGTTGCTTCCTTGGGCGATCTGCGCCTCGTCGTTCCGGAGTGCGACAAAGGTATCGGCGCCGTGATTTTTTCGGCGGATTCGCCTCACCTGATCGCCGGCGTGCGCGTCCAGCCATTGCCGTTGCATCCCGACGACCGCGGATATTTCCTCGAGGTGCATCGCCTCGGCCAGGGGCTGGCTGCGGATTTTCCGGCCGCCACCTGTCAGATTTCGGCCGCCCTCAGTTTCCCCGGAACGGTCAAGGCGTTTCACTACCACCTGCACCAGACCGATTGTTGGACCCCCGTGCGGGGCATGTTCCAAGTGGCTCTGGTAGACCTGCGGATGGGTTCCCCCACCTTCGGCCGGCGCAACACCATGTACGTGGGAACGCTGCGACCGTGGCAGGTGCTCATTCCCCCCGGTGTGGGCCACGGTTACAAGGTGATTGGGAGCGACGACGCGTTGCTGGTATACATGACCGACCGCTTCTACAATCCGCAAGATGAGGGTCGCATCCCTTACAACGACCTATCGATCCATTACGACTGGGAGACCCAACACAAGTAGGGCAGGCCCGGGCGCCATCTGGGCTGCTGCTCCTGCCCGTCCATTATGAAAACTCTCGTTACAGGCGGCGCCGGCTTCATCGGATCGGCCTTCATCCGCCTCCTGATCGCTGAAACCGATCATCGCATCGTCAATCTGGACAAGCTGACTTACGCCGGCAACCTCGAAAACCTGGCCCCGGTGGATGGCAGCGCGCGCTACCGCTTCGTCCACGGCGACATCTGCGACGGCCCGTTGGTAGAGTCGATCCTCGCGGACGAGCGCCCCGATGCCATCGTGCATTTTGCAGCCGAGTCGCACGTAGACCGCAGCATCCTCTCTCCGGAACCGGTGATCCAGACCAATCTTCGCGGGACGTTCACGCTGCTGGAGGCCGCCCGAAAGTACAAGCTGGACCGTTTCGTGCATGTGTCCACTGACGAAGTGTACGGCAGCCTGGCCCTGCCCCTGGAGGCCACCGAAGAGTTTCCGCTCAACCCCAGCAGCCCGTATTCGGCATCCAAGGCCGGCTCCGATCTGCTGGCGCGCTCGTATTTCGTGACCTACCGGTTGCCGGTGATGATCACCAGGGCGTCTAACAACTACGGACCCTACCAGTTCCCCGAGAAGCTGATTCCGCTGATGATCGCCAACGCGATGGAGAGTCGTCCGCTGCCGGTGTATGGAGATGGCATGCAGGTGCGCGACTGGTTGTACGTGGACGATCATTGCCGCGGCATCCTGGCCGTGTTGGGAAAGGGCCGTGAGGGCGAGATCTATAACATCGGCGGCAACCGTTCTTTGCCGAACCTGGAAGTGGTCCGGAAGGTGCTGGCGCTGACCGGGAGGCCGGAGACCTTGATTCAATATGTGACCGATCGCCCGGGACACGACCGGCGCTACGCGCTCTCCAGCCAGAAGCTGATGCGCGAAGCCGGCTGGCAGCCCGCTACCGATTTCGAGGCGGGATTGGCCCGGACGATCGACTGGTATCGCGCGAATGCTTCGTGGGTCGCGCGTGTACGCAGCGGCGAATACCGCACTTACTACGAACAGAACTATGCAGGCCGGTAACCGTGCCGTACGTGGGACAGACGATCGGTTTATGTCGTCTGTCATCCGGAGACGCAAGACAGACCACAAGAAACGATGGTCTGTCCCACCGTGTTGCCCAACTCCAGTGACAGACTGGACAGTCCACAATCCATGCGCGTAGCGATTGAAGCTGCCTCGCTGGCTCTGACGTCGGGCGGGCTGGCCCGCTATACCTCCGAGCTCAGCCTGGCGCTGGCGCGATCCTTTCCGGAGGACGAGTTCTTCCTGGTGTCCGATCAGCCGTTCCGCATGCCCGCGGAGGCCCCGGCCAACCTCCAGCGCGGTGGCGGCCCGCGAAGCGCCGTGGAACGCCGCTGGTGGTTATGGGGCCTCGCGCGCGAAATGGCCCGCCTGGGCGCCGACCTCGTCCACGGCCCCGATTTCGCGGTTCCATATCTGGCCCGCCGTCCGTCCGTCCTCACGCTGCACGACCTGTCCCCCTGGATGGACGCGCGGTGGCATCATGCTGCGCACCGAGTCAGACGTCGAACCCCGGTGTTACTGGAACTGGGCATCGCCACCATGGTCATCACGCCAAGCGAAACCGTTCGCAAGCAAGCCATCGAACGCTTCCACCTGCGTCCCGACCGTATTGTCGCCATTCCCGAAGCCGCGCCTCCCTGGTTGCGCCCGGTGGAGCCGACAGACGACAAAAGGCGATCGTCTGTCCCACTTCTGTCACCCTACTTCCTCTTCGTCGGCACCCTCGAACCGCGCAAGAACCTCCCCTCCCTCCTGCTGGCCTGGCGCGAGGTCCGCCGTCACCATCCCATCGACCTCTTCCTGGCCGGCCGGCGACGTTCGGATTTCCCGCCGCTTCCGGAGGAACCCGGCCTCCACCTGCTCGGCGAGGTCTCCGACGCATCTCTCCCCTCGCTCTACTCGGGTGCCCTGGCGTTCGTCTACCCCTCGCTCTACGAGGGTTTCGGCCTGCCGGTGCTGGAGGCCATGCAGTGCGGTGCGCCCGTCATCGCGTCTTCTGCGGTAGCCGAGGTCGCCGGCGATGCGGCGATCTATGCCGACGATCCGCAAGGCCTGGCGCGCGCGATGAGTCAGGTTGCCGAGCGTCCCGAATGGCGCGCGGAATGGGGTGCCCGTTCGCTGGCGCGGGCGCAGCAGTTTTCCTGGGAACGGACAGCCCGCTTGACGCACCTGGTTTACGAGGAGGCTCGCAAGCGTTTTGCAGATTGAAACCCGACCGTCGGCGCTGCTGTTGGCTCCCGAGACCCCGTACCCTCTGGCCGGCGGCGGAGCACTGCGAACCGCATCCCTGTTGCACCACCTGTCGCGTACCTACCAGGTGGACCTGATCGTCTTCCGGCAGCCCGGCGCCGCCGACCCCGCGCCGCAGTTGCCCGCCGGGCTGGTGCGCCACGTCTGGGTGATCCGCCTTCCTCAGAACGGGCGCAGCCTGCTGGCGCGCGTGCTGCGCAATGCCGGGCGGGTGACACGCGGGGTGCCGCCGCTGGTGGACCGGTTTTCAGGGTTCGAACGCCCCATCGAAGAGGCACTCCAGGGCCGGCAATACGAGATCGGTATCATCGAGCACTCCTGGTGTGCGCCGTACTGGGAGCAAGTCTCGAAAGTCTGCGCCCGAACCATCCTCGATCTGCACAATGTCGAGTCCACCTTGCATGCGCGATCGGCCCATGTGGAGCGCCTCGGCACGGCGTTCGCGCACCGCGTCTTTGGGCATGCTTCGCTGGAGTTGGAGCGCGACTGGCTGCCGCGCTTCTGGCAGGTGCTGGCCCCTTCGGAGCACGACGCCGAACTGGCCCGCGCCATCGCACCCGGCGCGCGCGTAGCGGTCTATCCCAATGCCATCCCAGCCACCCCGCTGCCTCCACCCGGGAATGAAGACGTCATCGTATTCTCGGGAAACATGGAGTACCACCCCAATCGGTCGGCGGTGAGGTTCTTCCGCCGCGAGGTGTGGCCGCTACTTCGCGAGCGTTGGCCGGGTTTGATCTGGCGGCTGGTCGGGAAGAATCCCCAGGCCGTCCGACAATTTACATCTGGTGACTCCCGGATAGAGGTACAAGGGCAGGTAGATGATGCTGTTCGGGAACTGGCACGCGCCAGGCTAGCGGTGGTTCCCTTGTTGGCGGGCAGCGGTACCCGGTTGAAGGTCCTCGAGGCGTGGGCGGCCGGGTTGCCGGTAGTCTCCACCACGATGGGGGCGGAGGGGTTGCCGGCGCGTGATGGAGAACACATTCTGCTGGCCGATAGCGCATCGGCCTTCGCCGCCGCCGTATCGCGGCTCTTGGCGTGCACGGACCTCAGGACGAAGCTGGGCATGGCTGGCAGGCTATTGTTGGAAAAGGAGTTTACATGGGAAGCGGCGTCGAGAAAGTTGAACTTTTGACACAGCCGAGGGTCACTATGGTCCGCTATACTGGTACGGTCAATGCGTTTTGCCGTTGATGCCCACGCCATCGGCCGCCACCTCACCGGAAATGAGGTCTACGTTCGGAGCCTGCTGAACGCATTCGCGGCCCAGGACCGCGATTGCGAGTTTGTGGCGTACGTGTCGACGGACCAGGCCTGCCAGTCCATCCCGTCGCGCATCCGTACGCGCCGCATCTCGGCCAACCCGTTTTTGCGCCTGGGGTTCGAGCTTGCAAGCAAGGTTCGGGAAGACCGTCCCGACCTGCTGCACGTGCAATACACCGCACCGCTCGGGTGTTCCGTTCCGGTGGTGGTGAGCGTCCACGACGTCAGTTTCCTGGAACATCCCGAGTACTTCACCCGCGATCGCGCCTGGCAGTTGCAGTGGACCGTTCGGCGCACCGTCGGGCGCGCGGCCAAGATCCTCACGGGCAGCGAGTTTTCGCGATCGTCGATTCTCAAAGTCTACGGCGACCTGGATGAAGACAAGGTCGTGGTGGTGCCCAACGCGGCAGCCTCCGAGTTCCGGCCGATCTCGCGAGAAGCCGCTAGCGCCACGGTGCGGGAGCATTTCTCGATCGCGGCGCCCTTCCTTCTCTCGGTGGGCGATCTTCAACCGCGCAAGAATCAGATCGGCCTGATCCGCGCGTTCGCCCGGCTGGTGCGCGCCTACCCGCAACTGAAGCAGAACCTGGTGCTGGCGGGCAAGGAGACGTGGTTCGCGGGCCGCGTCCGCGAAGCCGCGCGGGAATCGGGAGTCGCAGACCGGATTCAGTTCTTCGGTTTCGTCTCCGACCGCGATCTGCTGGATCTCTACAACGCGTGCGATCTCTTCGTCTTCCCGTCGTTCTATGAGGGGTTCGGACTGCCCGTCCTGGAAGCCATGGCTTGCGGCCGGGCGGTGGTCTGCTCCAACACCTCGGCGCTGCCGGAAGTGGTGGATGGAGCGGCGATCGTTTTCGACCCCTACTCGGTGGATGAGCTGGTTCGCGCCATCGCCGATCTGCTGCTGGATTCCGAATTGCGGGTGCGCATGGAGCGGCTCGGATTGCAGCGCGCGGCGCACTTCAGTTGGCAGAAGACGGCGCAACGAACTCTGGAAGTCTTCCACGAAGTCGCGGAGCGGTTGAATGCAGTGAAACAGCGCGTAGGCTCCGTCACCATAGCTCATCGATGAATCACTCTAGGCTCCCTTTTCGCGTAGCGCCGGCAGAAACCGGGGACAGACAACACTGTCCCAAGGCCCCGTCTTTGGGCCGCGTGGACAGTGCTGTCTGTCCCCGGTTTCTGCTACTGGTGCTTTTTCTTTTTATCCTTGCCCCGCTTTTTGCCCAGACCGGCTTCCCTTTCCACGACGAGTCCCTTCGCTACAGCATCAATTGGCCGAGCGGCCTGAGCCTGGGGGACGCCAGTTTTTCGGCCCACCACACTGACGCGGGCTGGAGTTTTGACTCCACCCTGACCGCCGGTATTCCGGGCTTCCCGATTTCCGACAAGTATCAGTCGTCCGCCACGGCCGACCTCTGTTCGCTCAACCTTGACCGCAACATCAATCACGGCGGCAAGAAGACCCACGAGAAGACCACCCTCGATCAGCAGAAGGGCACGGCCCATCGCGTTACGGTGTTCCCCCAGGACGGGGGCCAGAGTGACTTCGACATCCCAACCTGTGCGCGCGATGCTTTGTCCTTCATCTATTTCGCCCGCCGCGAAATGGGGCAGGGCAGAGTGGCGCCGGCGCAGAAGGTCTTCTTCGGGTCGGCCTATTCGGTGCGCATGGAATACACCGGCGCCATGACCGTCCCGGTGGCCGATAAGCCCACCGTGACGGATCACGTGCTGGTTTACTTGAAAGGTCCCAAGGCCGACTTCAATATCGAGATCTTCTTCGCCAGGGACGCGGCGCGCACGCCGCTCCTCATCCGGGTCCCCTTATCGATGGGGACCTTCTCGATGGAGTTGGTGCGCTGAAATGCGCGTGGCGTTTTTCTCCCCGCTGCCGCCGGCGCGCAGCGGGATCGCCGACTATTCCGAGGTCCTGATCGAATCCCTCAAACCGCTGGTGGATCTGGAGGTCTTCTCTGGTGGGGCCGGGACCGCCCAGGCAGGTGACAGACGACAAAAGACGATCGTCTGTCCCACCGCCGACATCGCCCTGTACCACGTGGGCAACAACGCCTGGCATGACTTCGTCTATGAGGCAGCCCTCGCGCATCCTGGCGTGGTGGTGATGCACGAGTCCAATCTGCACCACCTGATTGCCGACCTCACCATCAGACGCGGCGATTGGGACGCGTATGTGCGCGAGTGTGAGTACCAGGGCGGGAAGCAAGCGCGCGAGTTCGCCGAGCGCGTGCGCCGGCTCGAGGTCGGCCCCGATTATGACGGCGTGCCCATGACGCGGCGTCTCCTGGAATCCGCACGCGGGGTGGTGGTGCACAGCCGCTTCATGCGGGACGAAATGCGCGCCGCCGGATTCACGGGCCCGATTGCCGTGATCCCGCACGGCGCGTGGATCCCGGAAGCCGACCGTAACTCCTGGCGGCACAAACTAGGCCTGGACGAGCTCACGCCGCTCATCGGCATCTTCGGATTCCTGAAGCCGTACAAGCGGATTGCGGAATCGCTGCGCGCCTTCCGGCGCGTGGTGCGGCTGGCGCCCAACACCAGGATGATTCTGGTGGGAGAGCCGCACCCGGAGTTCCCCATCGAGCCCATGATCCGCTCCATGGGCCTGTCTGCGAACGTGCGGGTGCTGGGGTTCACTCCGATCGAAGACTTCGTCGGTTATCTGGGCGCGTGTGATATCGTTCTCAACCTCCGGTTCCCCACAGTGGGCGAAAGTTCCGGGACATTGCTTCGTTCGCTGGGTCTTGGCAAAGCCGTGCTCGTCTCCGAAGTCGGCTCCTTCCAGGAGTTCCCCGACGACGTGTGCCTGAAGGTTCCCGTGGGCCCTGGCGAAGAAGACCTGATTTTCGAATACCTGAGTCTCCTGGTATCGCGCCCCGAAGTAGCCCAAGCCCTCGGCGCCCGCGCCCGAGCCTACGTAGCCGAGCAGTGCAACTGGGCGACGGTAGCCCGTCAATACACCGAGTTTCTAGAATCGGTTTGTGGGGCAGGTCCCCGACCTGCCCAGCCAAATGTTCCAGAGCCTGAAACCGACGGCGCAAGCCCGCGGCCTGACCTGCAGACCATTCCACACTCTGAACCTGGCAGCGCAAGTCCCGGGCCTGCGGAGCCCTATGCTGAGCAGGTCGGGGACCTGCCCCACCTTGCTGGCCAAGTTGGCGATCTGGCCGAGTATCTCACTACCTGGGCCACTACTCCTCCCTCTCGGCAATATCTCGAAACCCACCAAACCCGCCTGGTCAAAACCCTGGAAATCACGCCCCCCGGCGGCCCCTGCGACCGAATCCTGGAAATGGGCGCGTACCTGCAAATCACTCCCGCCCTCCGCACCAGGCTAGGCTATGGCGACGTGCGCGGCTGTTACTTCGGCAAACTGGGCCGCGTCGACCACCGTGTAGTCACCTCCGCCGAAGGGGAGCCCTTCGCCTGTGACATCGACCATTTCGATGCCGAGAAAGACACCTTCCCCTACCCGGACGAGTGGTTCTCCACGGTACTCTGCTGCGAACTGGTCGAGCACCTGTTTGAAGACCCCATGCACCTGATGTCGGAGGTCAACCGCATTCTGAAGCCCAGCGGCCACCTGGTTCTGACTACCCCCAACGTGGCTGCTCTCCGCGGCATCTCCGCCATCCTGCAGGGCTACCACCCGGGATTCTTCCACGCCTACATTCGCCCAGCCGAATCGGGCGAGGTGGACGCGCGGCACAACCGCGAATACACCGCGCGTGAAATCCACAGGCTGCTCGAAAACTCAGGCTTCGAAGTGGCCCGACTCGAAACCGGCGAATTCCGCGACGTCCCTCATCCCGAGTTTGGCTGGGTGCTGCACCTGCTGGAACGGTACCGCCTGGAAACCGGCTTGAGGGGCGATGGAATCTACGCGGTGGGGCGCAAGACCGGGCCGGTGAAGGACCGCTACCCCGGTTGGCTCTACTCATGAGCGCCACCTACGTCGTATTGCAGGTAAGACTCAAGCCGGACTCCAGCACGGCGCATGCGGAGTTCATCGTTCGCAACCACACTCAGGAGACCTGGCGTGCCGCCGAGGGCTTCGGCTTCGGCTACCACCTCTTCGACGCGGACACCGGCACCCTGATCGTGGACGGCCCGCGCGTATATCCCGAACGCGACATCAAGCCGCAAGAAACCATGACCGTCCGGCTGGATTTCGAACTGCCCGCGGAGGACGGCCGCTACCAGGTGCGGCTCTCTCCCATGCGCGAGAACGTCTGCTGGTACTACGAGAAGGGCTGGCCTTTCCTACTGGTGGAAGCCGTCACCAAGGATGGCGTCCCTGCGCTGGGCCGCCCGCGCGTCTCCTCCAGCGCAGCCCTCGCGCGCGAACGGTTGAGGCGCGGCATCGGCCGGGCTCTGGTTTATCCGTTGTTGACGATCTGGCGAAACCGCGGGCTGATTCGGGTCATGGTCCGCCGCGACATCCTGGGCCGCTACCGCGGCTCGTTCGGCGGATCGTTCTGGACGGTGATGAACCCCCTTCTGCTGATGCTGACGTATTTCTTCGTCTTCGGCTTCATCATGAATTCGACCTTCCCGGGAGACCCCAGCCGCGCCGGCTTCGCCCTGTATTACCTGGCCGGCATGTTGCCCTGGCTGGCATTCAGCGAGGCGGTGGGCCGTTCGCCCAGTGTTATGCTGGAGCATCGAAATTTCGTGAAGAAACTGGTATTCGCGGTCGAGACGCTTCCGGTGAACCTGGTGGTGGCGGGGTTCGTGAGTGAGTTGTTTGCCATCCTCCTGTACTCGGTCTTTCTGCTGCTGGTGCGCCACCGGGTGCCCCTGGCGGTGCTCTGGTTGCCGGTGCTGCTGGTCCCGCAGTTGCTGCTCACCGCGGGCTTGAGCTGGTTTCTGGCCGCCCTCGGCGTATTCGTGCGGGACCTCGGCCAGATCCTGGGGTATCTGCTGACAATCTGGTTTTTCGCAACCCCGATCTGCTATCCGGAGGAGTCTCTGCCCAGGTACCTGGCGCCGTTGGTTTCGAAGAACCCGATCTACATCCTGGTAAGAGGCTACCGGGCGATCTTCCTGCATAACCAGCCCCCCGCATTCGGCTCCCTCTGGAAGCTGTGTCTGCTATCGGCCGTGGTGTTCGTTCTGGGCCACGCCTGGTTCTACAAGTTACGTAAGTCATTTGCGGACATTATCTGACCATGCATAAAATCTCGACCGCGCTGATCGCGTACGGCCCCTGGGGAATCCTCCTCCTTAGCCTGATCGATTCCATGGGGATTCCGATTCCGGCGGTGATGGACTTCCTGCTGGTGGGAGTCGCCGCGAGCAGCGTGACGGCTCCGCAACATGCTTACTTCACGGCCCTGCTGGCAGTCCTGGGTTCGACGGCTGGCAATATCCTCCTTTTCGTGGGCGCCAAGCACGGCCGAACGGTGCTTACCAAAGGTAATCCCGGGCCTGGCAGATTCCAGGTTTGGTTCCGCCGCTACGGCCTCCTCACCGTGTTCGTGCCCGCCGTGACCCCGGTGGTTCCCCTGCCGCTCAAAGTGTTCGTCATCTCGGCTGGTGCGTTCCACACTCCCTTCAGAAGATTCCTGGTGGTGATCCTGCTGGCCCGCGTCATTCGATATTTCGGCGAAGCCTGGCTGGGCATTCAACTGGGCGAGGATGCCAAGGGCTTCTTGATTCGCAACGGCTGGACGCTAGCCGGCATCGCCCTGGCGATGACCTTGGCGCTGGTGTTCCTGATCCGCCTCAACGATCGCCGCCGGCAGGCCCTGTAGCGCAAGTGCTCGACGCGCGCCGACCCCAGGAACGCAGAGGGCTCCGGCTATAGAGGTTCCGGCTCCCCAATGTAGAGGCGCGGATCGAATCGAAATGGCCGTGCTTCATTCCACACGAGCTTCGTGTAGCCGGTGTGGTTGGGATTGAGCAGGACATTGAACTCTTCGGGGATGACGGCAGAGGGAACCTGGACAGCAACTTGACTGACGGCGCGGACCCACAAATCTCCCGCGGCCTGGCACGACGACGTTGCTGAGGTTCTCGCACCGCAAGATCTCGGGCGTCTCCGGCAGTTCGGTACTCGACCAAACATAATCGCGCGGCAATTGGCCCTTGTCGAGATGAACCGGGACCTCGATGCAGGCCAGAGACAGGTATCGTCCCGTGTACAGCTTGGGTGTTCCGATGGGATTCCAGCGGCCCCCGGCTAACGTCGCACCGGTGAAGTCCGCCGTGGCCGGCGCTGAGCGGCGCATCCGGTAAATCTGCTTCGTTGGAGATTATGAGAAAACGCCGTAATCGATTCGAAGAAGAACTTCGAGAACGCGGCGCTGCTCCGCGGCATCGCCTGTCGCCACGAGTCCTGAGGACGTCGGCCGCCCCACTGACCGCCCGTGGCCCGGCAGACGACGAAAACCGAGCGTCTGCCCCACTTTTTTGCCGCCGTCGGGCCCGTCAATTAAGGTTTATTCATTGACCCTTTACTTTCAGTCGATTACAATGGTGTGTAGGGGAAGTGTAAGCAAAGGGGGCTATGTTCACGGACGCGCCGCTCAAAACCAGGCATCAGGAGATTCTGACTTCGATCGTCCGCGCGTTTATTGAAACCGGCGAACCCGTCGGATCGCGTACCATCTCGAAGACTCGGAACAATGAGCTTAGTCCGGCTTCGATCCGCAATGTAATGGCGGATTTGGCCGACGAGGGCTACCTTTCGCAACCGCACACTTCGGCCGGCCGCATACCAACAGAAAAAGCGTTCCGTTTTTACGTCCGGTCGTTGACCGCCAGCCGCGTGGCCTCCTTCGAAGCCGAGCGGTTGCAGTCCGAGTTCAGCGGGTTGCACACCATAGGGGCCCACGTCGAGAGGTCCAGCTACATCTTGATGGAACTGACGCGCAATGTGGGAATCGCCGCGGCCATCCCGGCAGTAGCCCAGGAACTCGATCAGATCGAGTTGGTGCCGCTGTCCGACCGCCGCGTCCTCACCGTCCTGGTGACCCGCGATCACATCGTGAGGAACCGCGTGGTGGCGCTCGATCAGCCGGTCTCGCCCGAAGAGTTGATCTCGATTCGGAATTACGTGAACCGGAATTTCAGCGGTTGGCAGTTGGGCGCAGCGCGACGGGAACTCCTGCGCCGCATGGCTGAGGAGCGGGCGCTCTATGACGACGTAATGCGCACCCTTCAGGTGCTGTACCGAAAGGGCCTTCTGGATGTGGACACCTCCCCGGAAGTACACATGGAAGGCGCTTCCAATCTATTGGGCCTGGACCTTCACCTGACCCGCGAAAAGTTGCGGCAATTGCTGCAGGCCCTGGAGGAGAAAAAGCGGCTCATCGAACTGCTGGACCGGTTCCTGGAGCAGCCTGCGGGCGAGTTGGAAGTGCACGTCGGCCTGGAGCAAGCCCACCCCGCTATGAAAGACCTGGCGTTAATCGGAATGACCGTGCGGATGAGCAGTGGGCTGCCCGCCAAAGTGGCGGTCCTCGGCCCCATGCGCATGCATTATGAGCGCGC
>JAIQFL010000488.1 GCA_020073365.1 Terriglobia bacterium
CGATGATGTAATGCAGGTAAGCTCTCTGGGTGCTCTTGCTGAGATTACGCAACTGCATATCTTCGATCATGCGTTTACGAAGCGGTGACATGCGATGGCTCCTTGGATGTTGGATTGGTCATTGGGAATAACCTAATCCAGTGTGTCAAGGAGCCTCGCTCCACGCCAGGGGGGCCGCGCGCGAATCTACCGCGCAGCGGTTAGTTCACTGTGGCCACGGCAGCACCCGGGCGAGGCTGCTATCATGAAGATTCATGTCACACGCCACCCCCACGGTGGTCATTGTGGGCCGGCCCAACGTAGGAAAGTCCACCCTCTTCAATCGGATCACGGGCCAGCGGCGCGCCATTGTCGGGGATGAGCCCGGCATCACCCGCGACCGTATGTATGGGCTTGCCGAACACGACGGCCGCCGCTTCGAAGTGATCGATACGGGTGGGATCGTTATCAATGACCAGGAATACATCCCGAGCCAGATCCTTCGCCAGGCCGAGGTTGCCTTGAAGGACGCCGCCCACATTATTTTCCTGGTGGACGGCCGCAGCGAGATCACCGGCTCCGACCGCGATCTGGCCCAGATGCTGAAGCGCCTGGGAAGGCCGGTCTCGCTGGCCGTCAACAAGGCCGATACCGCTTCGCTGAACCATCTCGCCCACGAGTTCTACGGGCTGGGAATCGCCGACATTTTTCCGATTTCATCGGAGCACGGGATCGGCGTCGACGCCCTGCTCGACCGCGTGACCGCCGGTATCGAGCGGGAGAGCAACGCGGAGCCCGCCGCGGCCCCCGACGAATCCATCCGCGTCGCCATCATCGGACGCCCCAACGTGGGCAAGTCCACGCTGCTTAACCAGCTCACCGGCAAGGAGCGCGCCATCGTGTCTCCCATCGCCGGAACCACGCGCGACGCCGTGGACGAGAGAGTGACGCACGACGGCACGGACTACGTTTTCATCGATACCGCCGGCATCCGCCGCAAAAGCAAAACGAAGGAGATGGCGGAAAAGCTGAGCGTCGTGATGGCGCGGCGCAACATCCGCATGGCCGGCGTGGTCCTGCTGATGCTGGATGCCACGGAGGGGATTGTGGCGCTCGATAGCACCATCGCCGGGTACGCGCATGAGGGCGGCCGCGCGTTGATCGTCTGCGTGAACAAGTGGGACGAAGTGGCCGGGCAGGAGGGCCAGAAGAAGAACGAGTTTGAGCGGAACCTGAGGGACGAGTTCAAGTTTCTGGACTACGCTCCGGTCGTGTTTCTGTCCGCCAAGACCGGCGCGGGGGTCGCGCGGCTGTTCGGGTTGATCCGCGAGGTCTACCAATCCGCTTCGCAGCGCATTTCCACCGGGGAGATGAACCGCTTCGTGGAAGAACTCCATTTTGAGGAGCGCAGGATTTTCTACATCACCCAGGCATCCATCCGGCCGCCCGAATTCGTGGTGTTCACAGACCGCGGCGGGCCCCTGCATTTCTCTCACGAGCGCCATCTGGTGAACCAGATCCGCAAGCGGTTTGGTTTTCGCGGTACGCCCATTATGCTCAAAACCCGCGCCAAGGGAACGCCGCGCAAGCGTAAATAGGTAGAGTTTGCCTTTTCGCGACTCACCCCTTTAGACTATAGGAGCAGTATCATGAACGTACTAATACTATTTTCCCCAGGAGGGCGTCCATATGTGGAATAAACGTCGGGACGAGGAACCAGCACCAAGGCCTTTCACCCCGCCGGGCCCGAGTGTCGCACCACCGGCCCTAGTGGCGCCAATACCCCCAGAACCGAAAAAGGAGGCAACAACCGTGTCCAGCATGCCCGTTAACAGATTTGAGCCGGATAGTCGCGGAACAGGAAACTCGGCCACAATCGGTAAGGCCGTCAAGATTGTCGGCCAGATCTACAGCAAAGAAGACCTTTACGTCGATGGCGACCTCGAAGGCACGGTGGAGGCGTTGGAACATCGGCTCACCATCGGACCGAACGGGTCGGTGCACGCCGGGATCAAGGCGCGCGAGGTGGTAGCCCTGGGAACCATCCAGGGCAACGTGGAAGCCACCGAGAAGATCGAGATTCGCAAGGACGCCAAGCTGGTGGGCGATATCAAGACGGCCCGCATCATTATCGAGGATGGCGCCTATTTCAAGGGCAGCATCGATATCGTGAAGCCCGAGCCGGCCAAGGTATCCGCACCCAAGCCGCCACAGCAGGCTCCCGTCGTGACGCCCACGCATGCGCCTGCGCCTGCCGCGGCGGGCGCTCCGGAAGTCAGGCGGTAAACTGCGCGGCATCTTATGCTCCTTCCCGGTCCGCTGAAGAACATTCTGCGTGGCGGCCGCGCGGGGCCTGTGCGGAACGGGCCACCCACTGCCGCCAATCCTCCCCGCGAGGCGTACCCCCTGCGGAATGCGGGTGGCGAGACTGTTGTCGGCACGCGGCAGAGCCGTGGGCTGGATCAGTTCTTCAGCTATATTCGCGGCCAGTCGGGGCTCACGATCCTCGATTTGGGCGGAGCCACGCAGCAAAACGTGAATTTCATCACCAATCTGGGCCACCGCCTGTACTCCGAAGATTTCCTGCAGATTCTCAATGAAACCTTCGGCGTGGACGGCGCGGATCAGTCCAACCCCGGGCGGATCGATTACTTCCTGCGGCAGGCTCTGGATTATCCGGAGGGCCATTTCGACGGCGTCCTGGTCTGGGATGTCCTGGAATACCTGACGCCGGCGCTGCTGGCGGCGGTGGTGGAACGCCTCCACGTGATCGTGCGACCCAAGAGCTACCTGCTGGCTTTTTTCCATTCTGACGACAAGCTCGAGGCCGTGCCGTTCTACACCTTCCGCATTCAGGACGTGACTTCGCTCCAGGTGGCGCAGCAGGGCATTCGACGCCCCGGACAACTATTCAACAACCGGAGTCTCGAAAAACTCTTCTGCCGGTTCGAATCCGTGAAGTTCTTCTTGACGAAGGATCGGCTGCGGGAAGTGATTATCAAGGTGTGAGAGCGGCGGGCCTAGGAGGGTATCCACGAGAAGCCCGGCTCGCGCTACGAGCAACTGTCAGACCTCCTCAGACCTCCCGAGAGGAGACTTCACCGGAGGATGTCGTTGGTATGATTGGAGGGGACATTCTCGATGCGGTTTGAGCGAATCACAGCTAACCCCGCGGTAGCCACCGGCAAGCCTTGCATACGCAATCTGCGATTTCCGGTCTCGCGCCTTCTCGGTCTGCTGGCGGCCCGGGAGACAACGGAATCGATCTTGAGCGCCTATCCTTACCTGGAGGCGGAGGACATCGATGAGGTCTTACGCTATGCCGCGTGTCTTTCGGAAGACGAGACGATTGAGCTGAACTGGTGAAGTTTTTCGTGGACATGCCGCTGCCGCCGGAACACAGTGGTTGCGAGCGGAAGGCCACGACGCGGTGCATGCAAATGACCTCTCGATGCACCGGAGTCCGGACTCGGAGATCCTGCAGTCTGCAGCCCGTGACGACCGCGTAATCATCACGGCAGATCTGGACTTTCCGAGACTCTTGGCGCCGCTCGGTTCGACCGGGCCGGGTCTGATTCTGCTGCGCGGCGGAAACTACAGCGAAGCCGAGAGCAGGGAATGTGGGCGTCGGGTCCTCATGGCGATTTTGCCCGATGCTATATTCCCACCCGTTCATGAGCCAACACACTTTCGCGTACCTCCGGATCACCGCCAGGAAGAACCTGCCGTAGTCTCTGCCTGACCAGTCGGAAACCTTCAGTAGCCCCGAATCGAAAACCGGGTACTCGAGCCGCTCTCGCAAGTTCAGGACGAGACCGTGTAGCCGACTCTCATTCTTCCCGCGCACCTCCAGACGGTGATCTCCTGAGGCCATCCGCTCGTAGTACTCCCTCCCGGAGTCAAGTGGTCCTGCGACGTATGCGCAAGACTTCGGCCCCAAAACTGAATCGAGGATCTGGAACAGTGCCCCGGCTGGTACTGGAAGGGGCTGTTCAGGCTGCAAGGATGACATTGAAATCCAAATTCTCAATCAGATGCGCGACGGTCTTCACGGCGCGGCGCCTCCATTCATTATCTGATTTGGACGGATCGGCCAAATCAGAAACACCTCGTATCACTGCTGCCTTTATCCGAAACGAATCAGCGGCCGCGCAGACGCCTCCAGATTCCATCTCGATGCCGAGGAGCTTCGGCCATGCTTGAAATAGCGAATCGACAAAACCAGCATCGGCTACGACCTCATCGAGCGACGCCACGGGGCCGTACCGTATAGCGGGTCGCCGATCATCCGGCCATTCGGCGTCCTTCATCACCTTCGCTTCCATTCTCCCCGGTCAAAGCTTGCCTTGAGGTACCTCGAAAGTCGGTCGTCGGTCTGGAACTCGCGAGGTCTGAATTCGGGTTATTGTGCGTTTATCACTATTAATCTTTCGGCTTGCCAGATCAACGATATTTGCTGGGATGAGTATGTTGCCGAGTGACACCTTTTCCCGCTCGAAGCCACCTGCAATACCAGGAAATCGGGTATCTTCTTGGACAGGAACTCCATCGTCGCTATGGCCGCGGGAACCCGGCCCACTTCGTCACGACCGAATACCGAGACCTGCACGTCCCCAAGATCGCCGCGCCAGACCTGCTCCAGGACTGTCCCCTTCAGCCCCCATCGCTCGATTAAAATCCTCCGTTCCAACTCCAGCGCCACGAAGATGGCGACGTGCTTCAGTTTCGCGTTATACAATACCTTGCCTCTACCGCTGACTCCCGCCATAATCTCACCCAATTTTAGCTTCTGTGCAATTTCCAAAGCGGTCTCCGCAAGCAAGGTCATTCGGTCTGCGATTTCCTCAACCTCCTGCTCGGGCACTGCCGCACCGTAGGCAGGCACTACGTGCCAGGAGTTCTTCCGAACGACCGATGGGAATTTCGCCTTTGGCTTGCTGGCTTCCGCCGCAAACGTAAAGACCTTCCGAACGTCGGCAAGGTATTCGGCTTTCGTTGTGATCGTATCGAATGCCTCCCGAAATCGGAGATAGCCTGCGCGCGTCCTCAGATGAACCATGCTTGATGCCGAAAGTATTCGGACAATCTCCCAAATTCCGGCCGCCGTCAGGGCTGCCCGTAACGCCTCGTAATCGTAAGCAAGATCCGTGCCGGTCACCACGAATGGATGCGATGTGTAATGTAAGGAAGGCTCGTGATCACCTTCAAGTCGTATTCTTTCACATAAGCAGAAAAATACACGTTCTGGAGCACGGGCCGGAATCTCGGGACTTCCGGGACATCGGTGATTCGGTCCCGAATCGCTGGCCAGGTAATCGCAATTCCATTGTCAAGAATCTCACCTGGGATTCTTCGGATGCGCTCCACTTCGCTTAGGACTCAACCCTCGAATGCGTTCGCGCCAGATTGGATTCGTATCGGCGGCTTCCTGCCAGGCGGTAAAGATTGAATCCGCGATGTTCGACTTTCGCGGAATAATCGCGTGCGAGACGCTGCGGATCACCCTGAGATTTCTCGGATTGAAGAGCCCCTTGTAATTTCATCTGATTCGAGCGATCCGTCGGGAAGCTCAAACACGAGCACCTTACGAAGATCGGCTCCCCCGGGAAAATCCCTCTTTAGGGGTTGTTGAGGCCAGGAGAGAATGCGCGCACTTTCGGCCGTTGATCGGCCAAACGTGACGTCACAAAAAAATGAGCGAAGCGATTGAGTTCACGTCGATTGATCGGTCAATCGCCATTCCTTCATTAGCACCCTAATAGTCGTCTAATGTAACTGACTTCTATCTAAAAGTGTCAAGTTTTCACCCGGCTTTCTCCAGGGGAAAGGCGTCGAAGATCAGCAGGTCAAGTTGTTCATCGACGCGATCCAGGGCTTGGCGAAGGGGAAACGGCAAGACCGCGTCGTTGGCGGTCATCATTGCCGTAGCCGGCCGAAAGACTCGTGCGTCCAGCCGAGAGAACAATCGCGCCACCTTCCAACCATAGGGGGTGACGAAGTAGCGGTTGGTTTTTGGTGGTCGGTAGATCAAACCCTCCAGCCGCAGGTACCGCAGGTCGTAGGTCATCTGGTGAGGAGTATAGTCGGCCAGCGCCACCCCCAGCAGGGCCGCCACGTGTTGGCGCAGGTCGCGGTTGCGAAAGCCATCGATCAGATGCTGAAACAAGGTCAACGCCAGCAGCCAGGGTGCTTAACCGTTTTCGGGATCTCGGCCGGGCACCATGCTGTAGGCCTCTTTGGGGTTGAGGGCCTTTCGCACTCTCTCTTCCAGTTGGGCCAAGATGGGTTGGGAACGCGGCGGGAGGTTTTTTCGAAACTGGACCGCCGCTCATGGCAGTTGGTTCAGGGCCGCGAGCGTGTCGCGGAGCATGGCGTGGCGGGGCAAGCTGCCAGCCGGGCTGGTCCAGCGCCCAAAGGGCTTCCGCACAATCAGCATCGAGCTCGAAGAGTTGTTGAAGAAGCCGTTGTGGGATCTCGCCAGACTGATAAATTCACTCGGTCGAGGGTGCGAAACAAAGCCAGCAGGTCCAGTCGGGCGGCTTCCAGGCGCGTACAGAGGTCGCCGGGGATTGGCGACGGTGAGCGATGGGCCACGGTACGTGCGTTCCGCATGCCCCGAGCATCGCTCACCGTCCCCGCCAGATCAAGATCGATTGGTGAGTCTGTGACGCTACACGAACCACCAGCGACGAGGTGAGTCCGGGGGAATCTGGGGTGGCGAGAGAGAACTGCTTAGGCTACAGAGACCATCACCAACCGATCAAGTAGCGCCCAGTTGTCGTTCAACAATAGCAGACGCAGCGCCAGCAAACGTCGGGCTCCGGCCGGCGAGAAGTTCCTCAATGCCGATTCGCGGGTTGCCGGCGGGCACTATTTCCAGGCCATGGGAATCCCCCTCCGGCAAGGCCGCTTCTTCAACGAACAGGACGTCGCGACGAACCCGCGGGTGGTCATCATCGACGAACGCATGGC
>JAIQFL010000489.1 GCA_020073365.1 Terriglobia bacterium
GGGAACCGTTGGTCTGCGTACGAACGAACAAAGCGGCGCTCCTATGTCACTATCATGGCTCCATATTACTCCGATAAACAAGTCTTATTATCGACGATTCGCAAGGAGACGTGACACTAGGATTTCGCGCTAAAAGGCATCGCCTTGTGTGAAATCAGCAAGTTGCCGCCACTTTGTTTGGCAAAGTGTAGAAGATGAGTCTAAAAGCTTTAGAAACTACTAGAGGAGAGTCAGATCCGTCGTCGTCGTCGGGAGGGCACTCTGGGCGCCAGGAATCGATGACGACAGCGCACGCACAAGCCGATCAAGAAGATGCCGGCGTCGAGCTTGTCGCACTGGCGATCGCCCGGGTGGGCACTCCCGATGCCCAGCTAATCAAGGACTTGTATTCGGCATGTGGAAGGTAGAGCCCACGGCGACCTATGAGGAAGTGGCTCACTTCGTTCGTGCGAAGGAAACGGTCGCGATGAAGATGGACAACCCGCCAGGCTTCCTATTGAAGGCCGTCCCGCGATGCTTCGAGGGCGTGCCCTTTGCAGCGTATCGGCGTGGAGTGCGAGCGTGGGCGGAAGCTGTTGAGCAAGAACAACGCAGGCGAGAGGCGGAGATGCATCAGATCGAGCACGAGCAGCACGCAATCCTCCAAGATCCAAATGCGAGCCAGGAAGACAAGCAGTTCGCGCGAATGTATCTGGGGACGGCGGCGGCAGACGAAACCGGGTAGATCGCAATGCCCTGAACGCTGTCGTGAGTAGCGTGCGAACATCCTCAGGCCTCACCTGGTTCCCGTAATTCTGACTGGTTTACTGCACCGAAGCTGCGTGGACGTCCATGAGGGCATTGCTTTGGGACAGAAGGAAACTGGCTCAGCCCTGGTGGAGCGACGGATCTTCGGAACCTTGGCCGGGCCCGCGGTTTCGCGGCTGCCGAGCCCGCTGCTGCATCATTCGATGGAGCATCCAAACTCCTTGGTGCACGCGTCGCAGAAGTTGCAGTACTTGCGCGAGCAGAGAAAGCTGTTGCGGTTTGGGAAGTAGAGCCCCTCCCGAATGCCCTCACGCACGCGAGGGTAAAGGTTCTGGGTGGCGAGCTGGTCAGCGGCCGACACCTGGTACTCCGTGGTAACAAGCTTGGGGGTCTTGGTGTCCACCAACGTGACCAGCTTCGCCTTGCCGTTCGCACCCGGCAAGAGCTGCCGGTAGGTGGCGAGCTGGAACGCGTAATCGGACCCGATGCCGGAGGGGGTCTTGGCGGCAGTCTTGAGGTCGTGAATCGTGCCTTGGGTGTCCACGAGATCGACGTAGCCGATCACGCGCACGCCGCCGATCTCGCCGGCAACTTTCACCTCCATGCCGGCCGGCTCGATTTCGGGCGCCACCGTCTCGAGGTACATGCGAGACAGCTTAGCGCCTGATTTCTTCAGCCCGTCGACGTCGTCGTCTTTGGCGAATTGCGCGTCGGCAGACTGCATTTCCCAGATCTCATCCCAGATGTCGCCGAGGGATTCGATCTCGGGTGTCGCGCCCGCGAGGCGTTGGCGGAACCACCACTCAACCAGCTTGTGGACCGCCTTACCGCGCACCAGGGAGCCGCCGGCCGGATCGGCGAGGCCGGCGCTGTGCTTGAACCACCAGCGCGCCGAGCAATTGAGGAACGTGTTGGCCTGTGAGGGCGAGAGCACCGCGCCGAGGGTTTCGTTCCTCTCGGTCGCGGGCTTCACGACGGTGAGCCCCGAGGCCGCGGGCGCAGCCTCCGGAGCGAACATATCGAGTTAGCGCTCTTTGTCGGAGAGCACGCGCCCGAGAGCGTCGTGGATGGCGTGTAGCGCGTCCGCCTGGTAGTGCTCCCAATAGCGATAAGAGGTCAGGCGCGGCGGGGGCATGAGGGGCGCGGGGACTTGCGGCGGGACCAGGCTAATTGCGGCCACAGAGCACCTCCGCGGGTTGCGCGAACAGCATCTGCTCCATGCGATCCTCGACGGCGCGCAGTAGCAGGTTGAGGGTGCGGTCCATCTCCTTCAGTTCCTCGTAGGTGAACTGATCCAGATAGGTGGGCAGGATGGCGAACTGCTCGGTAGCTTTAGGCATGGGAACCTCCCAGGAAAGCCGCAGAGCGCGGGCGGAGGCGGAACCGGATGAAGAGGCTGCGCAGCATTGGAGCCTCCGTTCTTGGCGCCGATCATCAGCGTGTTGGCCATCGTGCGCAGGTCCTCGGAGGTGAACCGAGGCATGGCGTAGCCGATGGATTTGGCGTATTCGTTGGTGGAGTGGACGGCCGCCACCACGGTTTTGAGCGCGTCCTCCAGTTTGGTCTTGGGCCTGTCCGTAGTGCCCTGGCCCCAGTTATTGTTACCATTGGCGTGTGATGAAGACGGCGGCTGATTAGAAGCAGCCGCTACCGGGGCGGGTGTTGGAATCACTCGCTCCGGCCCCCCGTTGGGCGGCGCCGGCACGGCGAATGTCCCATCGGGTTGTTCGCCGACGCCGCCCCAGAACTTCCGTGCGGCGCGCTGGCCGGCGCTGTGCGCGGGTTGCTCCTCGGGAGGGCCGCCCACCTTGGCAACCTTCCATTCGATGCCCTTGCGGCCACCGCCGTAAGCTACTTCCTCCTTGCAGATATCGAACAGTTCACCGGGCGCCAGGCGGAGCCCGTGGATCTTCTGCGCCACCTTCGCGGCCACGAAGAAGACCCGGTCGTCGGTCGTCGAAAACATGTACTGGGGATCGCCAAACTGGGAATCGCAGAGCTTGCCCTCGGGGAATTTGAGGGCGCATTCGATGGGGACGTTGGTGGAGAACTTGATCTTGTCTAAGGCCATGGGCCTTGCTCCTTTGCGCTTTAGAGCCTCGCGGCTGTGATTCAATCCTATTGCTTCACATATCGGTGTGTCAAGCAAGAACTTGAGGAACGGCCCTTCTTTTTGTCGGAGCGCTGTGTTAAGCTTACTGCGTGGGCAAGAATCCGCACGCCGTGGCTCTTGGCCGCTTGGGTGGGCGTGCCACGGCGGAGTCGCTGAGCGACGCAGAAAAGAGCGAGATCGGCAAGAAGGCGGGCGCCGTAGGCGGCCCCGCGCGAGCCGCCGCGCTCAGCCCGAAGCGGCGCCGAGAGATCGCCCGCAAAGCTGCCGAAGCACGCTGGGCGAAGAAGACATGACCAGCGACGAAAATGAAGCTTCTCGAGGATACTGCGCCTGTTGCGGCTGGAACGGTTGGTCTGGTCGGCGGCGAACGGCGCGCCGAAGCACTCGGCCGGGCGCGGCGAAAAACCATCGCGCAAAAGGCCGCGGATCGATTCATCGGAACGATCGCAGCCCGTAAAAAAGCCGGATCTCAGGCCAACAGCTCTCCAGAAGGGCGGGCGAGGTGGAGGTGTGTCCTGACTCGTAAAAACTGGCTCCCTGGTCCCGTTGATTCCGGCGATTCTGGTTCCGTTTTACGACGGTGCTAACAGGAAGGCCCGTCAAACCGTGCGTTCGGCGCTTTCGCCCTCGCGCGTCGCATGGAGAGTTTGGAAACGCCACCGGCCGCGGCCCGGTACTCTTGCCGCCGTGCCGGCTTGTTCGCCCATTTCGCCATCCCCGCCGCCTGGCAGCGCGTGCTTCGACGCGCCTTCGCGTCGAACGAGGCGCCGTGCTCGGATCGCCGCAAGGATTTCCGTTCTTGGGCGCCGCGCTGAACAGCGACGGGTGGCCTGCCCGCTGCGACCGCGGCCACCAGGTCCCAGCTCGTCAGCAAAAGGCAAATCCACGTCGCCCGGTGGCCCTCAGCCCGCGCTCAGCGCATACCCGGCGCCTGGCCGCGCGTCCCCCGACGCGTCTCCGCGCCGCAACGAGGCGCTGTGCTCGGATCGCCGGAAGGGAGTGTCCGCCTTGAACGGCGACGGTCGCGCACCAGCGACGTTCGCGGACGCCGGACCCAGCTCGTCAGAAAATGCGATCCACATTGCCCCGGTGGCCCTCGGGCCTCCCCGCGTCTGGTAGCGAGCGCTTCCGCGAGCCCGGAGAGCGCAGCGCCAAAACGCCCAAAAGTGTCTCAGTTTGTCTCACCTTTCGTTCCGGAAATCGTTCCGGAAAAACGGCCGCGGAACGTGCGGAAGGGCTGTCAAACCGTGCGTTCGGCGCTTTCATGGGGTCCTCGCGCAGCGCGTGCCGGAGTTGGAAACGCCGGCAGCGGGAAGGAGGCCGCCGTACTCGGCTCACCAGACGGACTCCCGTTCTTGGGCGCCGTTTCAAACGGCCGGCGCTGCCCGCGACCTTCGCGGCCACCAGCCCCGGACTGGTCAGTACTACAGGTATTTCATAAGAAGCTCTGCAAGGTCCAGGCCTGCGAGTAGGGTGACGCCATCGCTCCTGGCCCTCTCTCTGCATTGTTCCGTGAATTCGTCAACAGTTGCGGCGACTATTTTGATGGCACTGGGATCATCTTCCGAGATGAGATTCAGCTGATCGATAGCCGCCGAGTCATTCTGGTCCACGACTATCTGGTTGCCGGACTGGGGATAGCGCAACTTGACCTGTACATAGATTGTGGAAGCACGATCCGAGTACCGCGTGACAATGGGGAGATCGGCCTGAAGAACAAGATCGGCATCTCCTCCTTGGCGGTCGTAGTGGTTCGTCCGAAGGAGAGTATATCCTGCGTTTACAAAGATATCCCTGACCAAGCGCTCTAGGTCTGCGGGAGTCCTTTGACGCAGCCGCTTGAGGAGATCGCGGAGCGCCTCTCTTCGGAAATCGCGGAGAAGATCTTGATGACTCACCTGGGTGCCACAGTCGCTCTGCTGCTGAAGGCGTTCTTCGACGGCTACTTGGAATTCAGCGGCGTTGGCATTGTTTACAGCAGACTGGTAGGCGACCATGAATCGCGCCACGATGCGTCCAGAGTTGGAGTTCGCGTACCCGAAGGGTTTGATTGAGGCTGGAGCTATGCCAAGTCGATGGCGATAGTCGTTCCCCAACTTCCCACGCTCGGCTTCAGGGCTGGGATCGAAGCTGTAGGGTTGCTCGCCTTCCGCGATTTTGCAGATTGTGAAGCACTCATTATTCGGCATCCTTGGGATGAGCACGATATGACCGCCCCGAAGATTTAGCATTCGGCTTAGAATTCGATAACGCTTCCGGCAATGGTCATCGCTGAGGTCCCGTTCTCCCCACGCTTTCTCGGCGGCAATCCTGTAGTTGGCTGCCCAAGTTTCGAACGAAAATGCAGAACCGTTTTCATCTAGAAGACCGGAGCCAGGAACCCCCCAACCCTGGAGGAGCCATCCCTCTTGAAGATGAGACCAAATCGATTCGCGGACTTCCCCATCCGTGCGAATGACCAAATAGCGATTTGATGGCATGTTCGAGATGATATCGTACACCGTCGATCTGTCGTTCGGAAGGCCGTGACACGGCCATGGTGGCGGCGCCGGCGACATTAGCGGCCGGGCTCAACTCGTCCGCAAACATGATCCACGTCGCCGCCGGCGCTCGTTCCGCCGCGATCTGGCGTCGAGCAGCTCGACCAGCCGGCCGCCAGCCGCGCGTTTCCACGCGTTCGCGGGGCCCTCGCGCGCGCCTTTCCCCAGTCCGCGGCCCGGAACTCTTGCCGCCGTGCCGGCTTGATCGCTCATCTCACCATCCCCGCCGCCGGCCGCGCGTGCCGCACCGCGTCTTCGCGCCGGAACGAGGCGCCGCGCTCGGATCGAGACCCCGATCACGCCGCCGGCGTCGTTTGCCTTTGGGAATGCTCGCGGAGTAGTGACCAGTTCGTGAGGAGTGCCAACTCCTCCCGTCCGGATCAATCCCTGTGTTCTCTCCGATGGTATAAAGAGGCGCCAGAAACCTCCAAAAGTGTCTCAGTTTGTCGCATCTTTCGTTCCGGAAAAATGGCCGCGAAACGCGCGCAGGGCCCGTCAAACTGTGCGTTCGGCGCTTTCGGGAGGCTCTCGCGAGGCCTTCGCGCGCGCGTAGGGGAGTTTGGAAACGCGGCCAGGGGGGAAAGCAGTCGATCTGCTTGGCAGTCAGGCATCGTCGCGCCCCCCACGGGGCGCGTGGATTGAAACAACGCGAAAAAGCCCGGATTCAGCAAAGATGCTGCTCCAGAGAAAGGTCGTCGGCTGGCAGATGAAACACTCATACTGCAACAACTGGGCATCGAAATCCTTGGTCGGATAAAGACCCAGGCATGTCCCGTCCTCCGCCACAAGGTAGGCCTCCCCATAGACAACCGCAAAGCTGGGATTGGCTAGTAAATGGCCGACGGCGTTTCCCACTGCCTGTGGTAAATAGCTATCGTCCGCATTGAGGAAGGCGACAATCGGCCCATGTGACAACAGAAAACCTCGGTTGATGGCGTCGACCTGGCCTTTATCCGGTCGCGATTCGTAGCGAAGCCGTCCCTCGTACTTTCGGAGAATTTCCAGTGTGCCGTCAGTAGAGCCTCCATCGAGAACAATGTAGTCGATCTTCGGATAGTCCTGAGCCAGAACGCGGGCTATCGCCTCTTCGATAAATGGTGCCATGTTATATGAGGCTGTGATGATACTGACGACCGATACTCGTCGCGACTTGGATTTGCAACTGTGGCCGCCTTTCAAACAAGGGTACGCGAGAACGACCTCGACGTCAAGAGCGAGGGTTTGGCCGCAACGAGGTCACCCAGCTTGTTGAGTCCGCGCTTCTTCGGCTGACGTTTCTTGCCCTGCTAGGCCTCCATTTGGTCGAGATAGGCGTTGAGGCGGCCCTGGTGGGCGCTTCCTGCGCCATCGTCATCATCGCGGTCCAGGCACTCAGAATGGCTGCGGCTTTCATGAGTCCTCCTAATCGCGATTATCACGAACTGGACGTGGAATTCTTCATACGCCTCGACCGCTTCCCGGCAGTAGAACCCCGAATCCGCCCGGCCGAGAATCTGCTTGACGCACGCCGGCAGGGCCGCACACACCT
>JAIQFL010000073.1 GCA_020073365.1 Terriglobia bacterium
CACGTGGAAACGGTGAGCTTCCTCGCCGAGCAAAGGTTCAGGCACTCCTTCCATGACCCCGATTAGCGCGAGTAGTTGCGATTTGTCGAGAAGAGCCGTCTGAACTTGCCATGAAAGTTAACCGAGATTATTGAACACCATTGTTCCGGCAACTCCTTTAGTTTGTGCAATGTTACTAGATGTTACAAGCATGCTATAGGAGTTCTGAGCCTAGACAGAAACCCTGAGGCCAGGTCGGCCACTCTTAAAGCTTAATTCCTGCGAAACCCGGCTTGCGCCGACACTTTGTGATCTCGGTAGCAAAGTGCCTCTTGTACTTGGGATCTATCGCGCGCCGGAACTGTTGCCAAGCGATCCGAAACTCCTTTTCCAGCTTCGGAACCCAATCGTAATGAACCCATACCTGTTCCCTGATGTATGAGAGATGAGCGAGTTGTTTGTTCATCGGGTCCCGCCATTCCGCTGTCCAGCTTTGGAAGAGTCCAGTTCGGCGTGCAGCTTGACGGCAAATAATCCAAGGCGAGAATATCGGGACATTCTTGGTTTTTCACCGTCAAACGGTTCTTGTTGAAGAGAAAGTCGCCCAACTTCCTGTACCCGAGAAGGAACGCATCATCGGCGTGGGTTCGCCATGGTGCAGAGCCTTTCATATCCCAATGTGCTGCCGACATCAGGTTGGCGTATTCATTGCAGATGTGTTCGATTCCACGCCTAAGCTGGTTCGGATCGGGCGTGAATGGTTTCTTGGTCTTGGGCAACGAAAAGCCTTCCGGGGTTCACGAATTAATCCAGTGTCCACTGTTTAAATGCTGTCACCGATGTAAAGGCGCCTTGCGGTGTGAATCTCAGGCCGAGAATGGCCAGCCCAAAAGCGTTGTTGGGTAGGTAGGCGTCGGAGCATTGGAAATAAACAGTGCCTTGTTTGCCTGCGGTAAAGGGCCACTGCTGGGCAAAGATAAATGAGGTGTGGGTCATTGAGGCCATTGTAATTTTATCAGTACCCAGGATGACCCCGTTCCCATCCTTGAAGGTGGCATTGATTGTCATGGTCGAGAAGTCCGAATTTGCCAGAGCAACGCCCATGCCGTATCCATTCGTATTGTCGAATGAGAGGATCGAGTTTTCCGATATACTTGATTCGAACGGCACTGCCGCCTCGTTACCATTACTATTCGTGAACACAGCAAATCCGCCTACGGAGTCGGTTGTGCTTAAGTAATCAAACTGAGCCCATCCCTCGGTTGTTGCAGTATCTGCACCAGTTGTTTTGATTACGTTTGATCCTCCGACGGCCAAAGTACCGGTCACGGTTGAGGTTTTTCCAATCCGTTCAAAAGAGAATAACCGCGGGTTCCCGTCGTTGCCGTAGAATTTCAGGGTGAACGCGGCCGTTTTTGCCTCAGAGAGGTTCATTAGAGTAATTGAAGTCCTCCAACCTCCCCCGTCCGCCAAATGGGTAATGATGTCGTCCCCAATACCAACAGCCGAGTCAACGTGAGGTTTGGCCCGCGGCGGCTTCGGTTGCTAAGAGAATGCCGGTATCGCTGCCAGCGCCAGTATTACGAACATCGTCTTCATTTGAACTTCCTTTCCATTTCTCAGTTGCCCGTGCCTGTGGAGCTGGTTAGAGCACTTCAGGCGGTCACTGGTTCGTGGCGGCTTTTTGCGTCTTAAGGAAGCCTTTTCATACCCGAGGGCACCGTCGGCTGTGGCCCCTGGAAGAGCGCCTAGCTAGGTCGGTTGCCGCTGCCTTCTTAAGGTTCAACCAAGTGTACTCTCCGTCACTCCCGGGAACAAGGTCTGTTTTTATAGAAAGTAAGTTATGGCTGGAAAGTACTATCTTTTGGTCTTCCGAAAGCATTCCAGGCACTCCCTGAGGTGAGCCACAATTCAGCACGGGGCATTTTAGGAAGCGAGTGAGATTTTCGCTACTCCTCGTTTACAGTGAAAACCGCAGCGCCGTCACCCCCGCCCATGGGGCTTTTCTATTTCTGCCGATCCAAGGTGTGGACAACTGCCATTCGCCGCCCGCGACAAGATAGAATGCCTAGGTGTAGCCCATGAGGCCGATGAGAATCCAGGGACCTCACGAATCCCAAGCAGTGGGGCAGATCCTACTTCCTACTCGGCGGCGAAGGCGCCGACTTGCGCTTCGCGGAATAAGGGTATCCGCCCGTTAGCGGACGCAGCAGCCCGCCAGCGCAACCGCGTGGTCCGTGGAATGACGGGCGATTATGGCTGGTTTCCACGGAGTGGATTTTCGGCCTTGGCTGGCGTAGGGTGAGAATATGGCATCGATCGAGGAAGTCATCACCGAACTCAAAAGGCTGAGTCCCGATCAGGTGGACGAGGTGGCTCGAATCATCCGTGCTCTTTCGCGAGCCGAATGCCGGCCGGTAGCTCTGCATCATGCCGTTCCGGCGTGCGTGGTGGATGAAGCGGTCCAGCACGGCTGGCCGGCCCAGCTATTCACGCAACTGATCGGGAGCCTGCCGGACCTCGAACGTGCCCCCCAGCCGCCCTTGGAACTCCGGGAGGATCTGTGACGAATTATCTGCTCGACACCGATATCGCCATCGAGTTGCTGCGAGCGCGCAATGTTCGTGTCGCGGAACAGTTGGCTTCCAGGAACCGGGAAGAAGTCTTTCTCTCGACTGTAACGGTGGCCGAGTTGGTGTTCGGGGCACTGCGTAGCCGGGAGTCGGAGAAAGGAGTGGCTATCTGCCGGCAGTTCTGCTCCTTTTTTCGACTGGCGGAGTTGGACTGCGCGGCGGCCGAACGATCGGGCGTCATCCGGGCCGACCTGGAAGATCGGGGAGAGAGGATCGGGGCCTACGACATGCTAATTGCGGGGATCGCCCTGACGCGCGGTTGCGTCCTGGCGACCCACAACGTGCGCGAGTTCGGCCGCGTTACGGGATTAAGGATCGAAGACTGGATGGCGCAGCCGTAACGGCGGCGGTGCTTCAATGGGCGAGCCGCCCCTGCCCTAAAACCGCGTCACTTCGGTGAAGTTGAAATCGCGGACCTTCATCGCCGGCACGACCATGTCGAACGACTCTTCCCCCGACGCGCGCACCGCGGCCGAAAGGGCTTCCACGTTCGACAGCATCTCGATCAGGCTCTGATTGAAACGGAAATTGCGCAGCCCCGCGGTCACGCGCCCCCCTTCCACCAGAAAGGTGCCGTCACGCGTCATCCCCGTGAAAATCTTCTCGTACGGGTCCACCTCGCGGATGTACCAGAGGCGCGTTACCAGGATTCCGCGCTCGGTGGATGCCAGCATTTCGTCCACCGAAGAATCGCCGCCCGCGATCACGATATTCATCGGCGCCTCGCCGAATTCGTTGGGCAAAGGGAAACCGTGGCCCGTCGGCGCCGTTCCCGCCAGGGCCGCGGCCTGCCGGCTGTAGGCGATCTCCCCAACCACGCCTCGATCCACCAGCGTCAACCGTTTTCGCGGCACGCCTTCCCCATCGAACGGGGCGCCCGCCTGGCCCCCGTGCCACACATCGTCGTGGATGGTGATGTTTTCGCCGAACAGCTTCTTGCCGATGCGGTCGTTCAGAAAACTGCGGCCGTCGCGAACGGCCGTGGCGCTGAAATCCCCGAACATCTGCCCGACCAGATCGAGCACCGCGGCCGGCTCCAGGATCACAGTGTAGCGCCCCGGCGGCAGTTCGCGAGGCGCGCGCGATGCTGTCGCCTTACGGGCCGCCCGCAGTGCCAGTTGAACGGGGTCCAGGTCGCCATGGTAGCAGGCGCTGCCCTTGGCCCATCCGGAGCTGTCGGCAGCCATGGCGGTAATGGAAAACCGTGCCATGGTTTCGCTGTGCCATGCCGAAACGCCGCGGGAATTCAGCAGCGCGAAGGCCGCTCCCCCCGTGGAGTAGATCCCCGCCGCCGTCTGGCCGGCATCCTCCACCACGCCGATGGCCTCCGCCACAGCCAGCGCGCGCTCTTCCGGGGTGGCTTGCGCGGTGGCTTCAAACCTTCGTTCGACGGCCCGATATTCGGCCGGCTCCCCCAGCGGCAGCAGATCCGGATCGGGCTCGGTCAGCCGCGCAATCGCGATCGCCTCTTCCACCACCCGGCGAATCGAATCGCGATCCAGCCGGTTGGTGGAGGCGCGCGCCGTACGTCCCCCCATCACCGGCCGCACGGAAAGGTGCGACGTCTGTTCCGCCACGTTCTGGTGAATCGCGTTGTTCGCGAATCGCGTGAGTGCCTCGTGCTCACAGGAGACGATGGCTTCGATCTCGGCGACCCCGTGGGCGCGCGCGGCATCCAGCACCTGCTCGAAGATGTCTTGGTATTCGGTGGGGCATGCTTTAGCTTGCCCAGTGTCAGTAGCCCAATCCGCAGACTGATCTGCCCGGTCCAGAGCGGGACGGGGGCGTCCCGCGCGGACCAGGGGGTCCGCCCCACTATTAAGGTTACGCATAGGCGCCCCCGACCTTGATCTTCCGGAAGCGCGCCGGGCTGGCCCCGTGCCCCGTCCCCATCACCTGCTCCGGTTGGCCTTTGCCGCAGTTGGGCACGCCCCACAGCGTCCAGTGCTGCGGCCCGGCAATCGCCGTGCACGCGTTCCAAAACTCCGTGGAAATTCCGCTGTAACTCGGGTTCTTCAGCATGCGGACGCGCTTCCCATTGCGGATCTCCCAGCCAATCTCGCATCCGAACTGGAAGTTGTAGCGCTTGTCGTCGATCGACCAGCTCTTGTTGGTCTCCATGTAGATCGCATGGCCGATGTCGAACACCTCCTCGAGCGATTGCTCGCCGGGCTTCAGGCTCACGTTGGTCATGCGGATGAGCGGCAGGCGCCCCCATCCATCGGCCCGCATGCAGCCGTTGGAGCGCGACTGCCCCACCTCGGCGGCGGTCTCCCGCGAGGTCATGTAACCCACGAACCGCCCGTTGCGGATAATGTCGTTCCCCTGGGCCGGCACGCCTTCGTCGTCGAATGCGAACGTGCCCAGTCCCGGACCGTGTTCCAGGCGCGCGTCACAAACCACGTTCACGATTTCCGAACCGTATCGCAGCCGGTCGAGATGGTCCAGCGTGAGGAAACTCATGCCCGCGTAGTTGGCTTCAGTGCCCAGCACGCGGTCCAGTTCGATGGGGTGGCCGATGGATTCGTGAATCTGCAAGCCCAGTTGCGAACTGTCCACGATCAAATCGAACTCCCCTTCGGGGCATTGATCCGCCTTGTGCAGCGCCACAGCCTCTTCGGCCATGCGCGGAGCGTTCTCCAGCAGCCGCAGCTCATCCACCAGCTCGTAGCCTTTCAACTGGTACTGGCCGCCGAACGAGCTGGGATAAGAGCGCTTCTGAATCTCGCCCTCCTGGTAGCTGAGTGCCGTGAAGCCGGCGCCCGAGAGGTAGCGGGTCTGGTCGATCACGCTTCCCAGCGTGGAGGCGAAGACCTGCCGCCGCCGCTCGAAGTGCATCGATGCCTCCGCCAGGCTGACCCCCGGGGTGTGGCGCAGCTCCGCGTCCACCGCCAGCAGCGCCCCGAGTTTCTGGTCCACGGGAATGGAGAACGGATCGATGGAAAACGGCGATACCCAGGTGGCCTCGTACTTCTCCTCGGGAGCCAGCAAAACCTCGCGTTTGCGTGCGGCAGCGCCGGCCTGCGCGATCTCTAGCGCGAGGTTGGCGGCCGATTCGACGCCCTCTTTCGTCAGGTCGTCGGTGGCCGCGAACCCCCAGCCGCCGAATGCCAGCACGCGAATCCCGATCCCCACCGACTCGGAGCTGGACACGTGGCCCGCCTTCCCGTTTTTCGTGGTGATTTCCTGTTCGCGGATCTCGATGGCGCGCACGTCGGCATACGTTACGCCGCGCCGCGCCACCGCGTCCAGTGCGCCAAGAGCCAGGTCTTTCATAGTGGATGCGGTAAACCCCGTCCGAATCAGCCCGCGCGGCGCTTCAGGGCGCGCTCGACCTTCTGAAGCCGGGCGCGGATTTCGCGCAGATCGCGGTCGCGCTTCGTGTCGAGCCGGTCGCGTTGCTGCGCCCAGCGGCTCTGCGCCGCGATCGCTGCCGCGCCGCCCACCAATGTCGAGGTATTGCGCCGGGTCGCCGCTTCCACGCGCTCGAAACCACGCTCCATCTCGTTCCGCATCGACTGGGTTTCGGCCCGCATTTCGGCCATTTCGGCCTGAAGGCTCTGACTGGTGTCATCGACCAGCTTGGCAAGTACGGCGAATGCGGTTCGGGTTTCAGCGTCCATGGTGCTCTCTCCTTACGCTATACCACATTTGCGAAACTTCTCATCGCGGCGTGATGAGCCCGCCGAGCTTGTCCTGCTCGCCGGATGCCGTGCGGGGAAACCGCGTGGAATAGGCCTCGGGATACTTCAACCCGGAGCCGGTATTGTAGAGCACGATGCGGTCGCCGGGCTTGAGGAATTCCGAAGCCAGCAGCTTCTGTGCGGCCGCCACGCAGGCCGCCCCCTCCGGCGCCGCGTAGATGCCTTCCTCGGAAGCGAGCTGGATGCCCGCGTCCAGCATCTCGTCGTCGCTCACCGCGATGGCCGTTCCGCCGCTCTCGCGTACTCCCTGAAGCACCAGGAAGTCTCCCAGCGGCTTGGGCACGCGCAGTCCCGCCGCCACCGTGTGGGCGTCCTCGTAAAACCGGCTGCGCGGCTCGTTTTCCTGGAATGCACGCACCACCGGTTGGCAGCCCTCGGCCTGCACCGCGATCATCTTGGGCCGCCGCGAGCCGATCCAGCCCAGCTTCTCCATCTCGTCAAACGCCTTCCACATGCCGATCAGCCCTACCCCGCCGCCCGTCGGATAGAAGATGGCATCCGGCAGCTCCCAACCCATTTGCTCGGCCACCTCATACCCCATGGTCTTCTTGCCCTCGATGCGGTAGGGCTCCTTGAGCGTGCTGACGTCGAACCATCCTTCGGCCGGACCCCGTTCCGCCACCATGCGGCCGCAGTCGCTGATCAGGCCGTCGATCAGCGTAACGTGCGCGCCGTAGGCCTTGCACTCCAGGTAATTGGACTGCGGGACGTCGCGCGGCATGAAAATGTGGGCTTCGATGCCCGCCGCCGCCGCATACGCCGCCATGGCGCTGGCCGCGTTGCCCGCGGAAGGAATCGCCACCTTCTTGATTCCCAGCTCCACGCACATCGAGACCGCGCAGGAGAGCCCCCGCGCTTTGAAGGAGCCCGTTGGATTGAGCCCTTCGTCTTTCACCCACAACGCCTCGGCGCCGATCCGCGTCCCCAGCCGGCGCGTGGGGATCAGCGGGGTCCAGCCCTCGCCCAGCGTCACGATCGACCCGTCCGCCGGCGGCAGCACTGGCGCATAGCGCCACATATTGGAAGTTCCGTTCGATACGTCCCGCCTTCTCCAGCGCTGGCGAATCGTGCCCAGGTCGTACCGCACCAGCAGCGGGCCTCCGCAACTGCAGAGGTTGGCGATTTGCCTGGCGTCCAGCCTGGTGGCGCACAGGCTGCATTCCAAGTATGTTGCTTTTGACATTCAGTAGAAAGTCTAGCATCGTGCGCTGCTCCCGACGCCGCGCACGTCTGGCGATTCTGGCTGTGAATGCCTGGCCGCACCGCGCAATGGGGCCCCGAAACGGATTCGCGCCCTCTCCGGAAATGGGCGAAAAGTACCGGTTGATACCGCTGGAAACAACCCGAAAGTCCTGTTACGCATCCCCTACCGGCAGACCTATATTTGGGAAACACCTCGTGATGAAATCTAGTCATGAGCATTGATGACGCCTTGGTCGTTGCCCTGCTGGTTCTGGCCGATGTCGTCCTGATGGTCTACTTGCGGCGCAGGCGGGGACGGCGTCTGCGCGAGGAACGGGCGATGCGGAGCCTGCAATTTGCGATCCGGCGCGAGGCTGCCCAGGCATTTGTCCTCCGGCGAAGCAGCGGGTGCCCCATCGCGCAAGGCTGACCCTCACGGGGCAAAGCTCCGGGTGTGACAGACGAGCGTTTTCCGCGGTCTGTTGCCGGCGCCCCGAAATTTCATGAAAAACTGGGCGGGACTGGTTTTCGTAGCGCAAGTACTTTCCGGAAACCATCAGCCAAAGTGCTAATTCCGAAGTTGCCTGGCCGGGCAGCCAAGCTTGCTTGCCGCCGGCTTTAGGCCGGCGCTCTGCGCGCGAAGGTTGCTGACGCTATAAACCGGCCGTTGTCGTAGACCCAATACGGGAACGCCTTACCCTCAGCCAAACTCGGGAAATCTTCGGTGTTGACCTCCTTCGGTTTTCCCTTGGGCCGCCACGTGCGGCCCGCATTCTTAAAGCCTCACACCAACATCCGTAATAGAATCGCTCATTTTCAAACATTTGGTCAGTTTATTGTTTGACTCCGACTAAGTGGATCCGCGAAGAGCGAACATCATCGCTTCCCTGAGAGTGGAACCGACTACTAAAGAGCGGCAGACACACCCGCCGGCATAAGACATCGCGTCCGATGAGAGCAAAGACGGTCCGGAACATTGCGGGCGTTGTATCCAGCGCATTCGCGCGCGCGATCCGGTGGGGTCTGGTGACAACCAACCCCGTCACACAGAGCGAGCCACCGGTGCCCAAGAAACCCAACGGAATCGCGCTCACGCCGGAGCCGCAGACTCCAGTGGTGGAGAGCGCGTCCGGTCCGTGGTGCATCCAGACGTTTCTGGAGACGGCCACTGCACTGGACGCCCGGCGTGGTGAAATCCTCGGCCTTCGGTGGACGGACATCAAGGAGGGCCGCGCCAACATCGAACGCTCGATCACGCAGACGGAAGACGCCCTGGAGTTTAAGGGAACCAGGAACGATAGGCCGCGGACGATCAAGATTCCGGCGTCCGCGCAGGCATCGCCGGAAGCGCACCGGAAACGCCAGGATGAGTTCCGTCAGCAGTTTGGACCAGACTACCAGGCCGGAGACTTGATCTTCGCCAACCCGGACGGATCGCCACTGAGGCCCGATTCCGTGTCGGCCGCAGTCTCCGTGGTGGTCCTCCCGCTATAGCTTCCGAAGGGTACCAGCCTCCACTCGCTACGACACACGCACACATCGCACCTCCTGGCGGACGGCGTTGCATTGCCGGTGGTGTCCGCGCGCCTGGGCCACTCCTCGATCCGCACCGCTGCTAACTCCGTTGTGCGGCGGCCCCCCCGGTCCGCGCGTCCGCCACGGACGCCTTTGCCCATCGAATCAAATTCAGCCGAACACGAGGAGACCGCGAGGGCGTCGGCCGCGGGCGTTGGCCACACAGTTCGATCACGCAGCAGTTTGACCCTACCTACAGAGCGCCGGTATTCAGATAGGCCAGCAGGGTTCGGATATCGCTTTCGGCCAGAGAGGGCGGTGGAACCTTGAGATCCCGCGCCCGCTGGCACATCTTCTTTCCGTCCTTACCCAGCTTAGCGGCGAGCGTCACCGAGTTGAATACTCTGCCGGCCAGGCGCAGCACCGGCCCATGACGGGTACCTTCGCCCCGTGCGCCGTGACAGGCGCTGCATCCGCTCCCGACAAATATGGAGCGTCCCGCCTCGGGCGATCCGGCTGCGCCGGCTCGCGATCTCCCCTTTTCCGGCGATGCCGGGGCATTGCCCGTACGCAGGATATGAAATTCCTCCTGCCCGATGCGAAACCGGTCGTCGACCAGGTCGCGCACGGAATATCTCGGCTGGTCCACGCCCTCCGCCGAATGGTGCGTCGTTCCCGCGAACACGTGATACAGTTCGTGAGCCAAAACACGGCCAATGGCACGCCCGATGACTTCTTCACCGTCGTTCAACCCGAGACGCAGGAACTGCCCCTGCAGAAAGCCTCGAATGTGGTCGCAATCCACGTCGACGAAGGGTAGGATGGCGCCATCGGTCATGTGCGTCCAGCCCAAAGCTCCATCGCGAAAGGGCTCCGCGAACCCCATGCCAACACAACTGCCCATGAAAGTGACCACCGCCAGGTCTGCGGTCGCTCCGGCTTGGCCGGCATCGTGAAGCGATCTCCATTCGAACCGGAGCCCCACCGGTGACATGATGGACTCCGCTTCTTCTTTCAAGGCGGCGAAGACGGCGGCGGCGGGCTCATGCTGAAACTGGGTGTAGATCGCAATCGGTTCTACTTGGCCGGCGGCGGGCAAAGCTCCCAACGCCAGGCAGAACAGAGCAAATCTCAATCTGAATGTGCCTGTGGCAGATTGAGAACCCGGCTGCGGGCCCTTCCGGCTGCCCTACTCTACTTTACCAGAAGCATGACGACGCCGTGCGACGGCACTTGGCCGCTGAACCCATCACCGCCTTCGAGGTCTTTGTGCGCCCACAAATCCCGCACCTTCACGTTCTTCCTCGTCACTCCTACCTCGGACCACTTCACGCCGATCTGTGCCGTGTCCTTCCCGCGGTTAAACAGCCCCACGGCCACGCCGCCATGCTCCAGCGGCTTCTTCCAAACCTCCAGCTCGGCGTCTTTCCGCACGCGAACGCCCTGCACTCCGGCCTTGTCCTGATCCACGGCGATCACTTCCTTGTTCAGGAGAATCTCCTTGGTCGCATCCGTCATGCTGCGAAGGTCGTTCCCCGCCAGTAGCGGCGCGGCCAGGATCGACCAGAGACTCATGTGCGTCCGGTATTCGGTATCGGTCATGTGGCCGTTGCCGATTTCGAGCATGTCCGGGTCGTTCCAGTGTCCCGGCCCGGCGAATTTTTCGCGGCCGATCTGCTGATCGAAACCGAGATTCGACATGGATTCCCAGGAGTCGCGGATATCGCCCGTGGTGCGCCACAGGTTGCCGCCCGCGGCCGCACCCCATTCGCCCACCTCCTGCCAGCCGTACTGGCAAAGGCTGTAGATCATCGGCCGCTTCGTGGCGCGCAACGCCAGAGCCATCTTCTGGTACGCCGCCTTCAGCTCGTCCGGATGATAGACCTCCGACGCGCTGCACCAATCGTACTTGAGGTAATCGATGCCCCAGGCGGCCCAGGTGCGCGCATCCTGCTCCTCGTGATTGTAGCTGGCGATGTAGCCGGCGCAGGTCCGCGGTCCCGGCCCGGAGTAGATTCCGAGCTTGAGGCCCTTGGAATGGACGTAGTCGGCCAGCGCCTTCATATCCGGGAATTTTTCGTTCGACTGGAGAACGCCGTCCTTGTCGCGCTGGCCTTCCCACGTGTCGTCGATGTTCACGTAGATGTAGCCGGCATCGCGCATGCCGCTCGCTACCATGGCATCGGCCATCCCGCGCACGCCTTTATCGTCCACATTGCGGTTGAACTTGTTCCAACTGTTCCAGCCCATGGGCGGCGTCTTGGCCAAGCCGTTCGGCGCAATGGGCTTGAACGGCGGAAGCGGCTTGTGCGCCAGCTCCGCTGGGAGCTTGTACTCGGTGTCGCCGGAGAACTTCCTGAGAACCATGGGCCCCTGCGGTCCCCGCCCGCCGCCGCGCGCATTCGGGTTGGGGGGCGGAGGATTGGTGAGCTGGATGGTCAGCTCTTCGCCATTGATTTCGCCTTTGAAGGGGGTTTTGCGGCCGGAGCCGTCCACGTTTTCAAACGTGATGTGGCTGCCGTCGATGGCTCCATTCACAATATCCGCAATGCCCCCGTTCCGTACCGCCGTTCCAGTGAACTGGTTGCCCTCCACCTTGAAGCAGTAAATGGTCTCGCGCGGCTGCCGGATCGGACCCTTTGGGTTCGCCTGGGCCTGCGGGTTCGGCGGAGGCTGAAACTTCCAGGTACCGGCCAGTTCGGCGGCGCCCAGCAGCATGGGCATCGCCAAGGAAAGGGAAACAAGAAGCTTGCGCATAGTGATCTCCTGAAATCGCACCCTTATATCAGAAAATCCATCGTGACAGAGTGTTGCGCCGCCTGTCAACTCGCGTTTAAGCGGTTAAACTCCGCTTTTCACGCCGTTCCGTGGAGCAGGTCTCCGGCCTGCCACGCCGGCATTTGGGCCGGCGTCTCGGGCGCATGCAACGTTCTCGACCCACCTGGGACCTAACCCTGGAGAGCCCCCTTCGCCCCGGCGGCCGGGAGAATTCGGCCGCCTTCCTGCCTGCATACACCGGCATCGCCGTCCTGGTTGAACTCCTCCTTCCGCGCTACCGCCAGCCAGCGTCTTTCGATGCCGTTAAGCTGCGTTAAATTCTGCCGGTGTATAAGCCATCGGCCGAGGTGTGTCAGTTCGTCCGTTCTTCCAGTATTCAATTGCAGAAAAATGGTTTCAAACCCGGCGCGCACGCATCCCCTGAGGGTCACTTAACCGTTTAAGGCTGCTTGACACCGATTGAATCCTTCTGTCACGCTGTAGCTGCCGCGAGTCAGGCGGTTCTTCCCACCCATGGCGACGATACGAGAAGTGGCGGCAAAGGCGGGCGTTTCGGTCGCCACAGTGTCCTATGTTCTAAACGATTCCCGCAAAGTGCGGCCGGAAACCGAACAGCGCGTTCTTTGGGCGGCCAAGGAACTCGGATATGCCCCCAACGCCGCGGCCCGGAGTCTCGTGATCGGCCGAAGCTCCATTGTCGGCCTGGTGGTACCCGACATCGGGAATCCCTTTTTCCCGGAGATCACCAAAGCATTCCAGGAAGCCGCCGGGATGGCCGGCATGGAAACGATCGTGATGAACACGAACTACGGCGAGCAGCGTACCCGCAACACCGTGGACCGACTGGTCGGCCTGCAGGTTCCGGGTGTCGCCTTCCTCACCTCGCAAGTGGGGCCGGTAGTCCGGGAAGCTCTTGCGGCAAGAGGAATCACCGCGGTTTATCTCGATCACGGGGTGGCCGGAACCCATATCAGCAACATCGCCATCGATTACCTCCACGGAATTCAGGCCGCCGTGGAACATCTGCTCGAGTTGGGCCACCAGCGGATCGGGTTTATTGGGGGACCGCCCGATGGCGCGTCCGCGCAGAGGAGAAAGCAGGCCTTTGTGGACGCTTCGGCCGCAGCTTCCGGCGTGGAAGTGAAGGTCATCGAATCCGATTTCTCAGTCCAGGGCGGCTACTTCAGTTGCGCGAAACTGCTGAACGTTTTTGCGGCGACGGCGATTCTGGCCGCCAACGACCTGATGGCTATCGGAGCGATGCACTGCGCTTACGACCGCCAGATCCCGGTGCCATCCCAACTCTCGGTGATCGGGTTCGACGACATTACGTTTGCGCAGTTCACCCAGCCGGCTCTCACTACCGTGGCCGTTCCTCGCACGGATATTGGAAGGTTGGCCTTTCAGGCCCTCAACGCCCTCATCACCGACTCAGGCGAGGCCGGCAGGGAATACGAAGTCAAGACCAGCCTGATCGTCCGGCAAACCACGGCCCCGCCGCCCCTCTTAGTGAATGTTGTCCGGTAGCACTATGGGAAGCTCGACAGGCGGAACCGCCCAGTGCCGACTTTGCGATGCTGCATTTTGTGGGGCGGACCTCCTGGTCCGCGCGGGTCGCCCCGGACCCGCCTGGCGAACGCCTTCCTCTATTCGCAAGACCGTGTACAGCGCGTCGGCAAAAATCTCCGCGGCCTCCATTCCGGCGCGGAGCCGGTAGACGTCCAAAGTCTGTTCGTCGCGGGCGCAGGCGGCCTTCACCATGGATGGCAGGTCTCTTCTGTTCCGGGCAGCGCCCGAATAGCACCTTTCGAGGATGGCCTGGGCTGCTGTCACGATGTGAGCGCCCGCCCGACGGGGTTCGCGGCCGCCAAGCGTGAATTCGGGGATCGACCTCTCGATGGCGGAGTGAATATTGATGTCGCCCGTCTCCGCTGACGGCGGCGCCATGCCGAGCAAATGCTCGGGGGAAACGGCGTGCGGCGGGCTGAGGCTGTCAGCGATGAAGTGCGAGAGCACGCCGGCGTATCTCGCCGCCTCGCCGGGCCGATTCTGGGAGAAGGTGGAAACCATGCGCTCGAACAAGTACACCAGGGAGCCGATGTCTGTGTCCCGGACTCCAGTCGCCCCGTGCATCGCCTGGCCGTCCGGCCGGATGCAGTAGACTTCGATTTCCGAGGCACTGCGCGGCCCGGGACTCCTCCGGACGAACCCGAACCGCTGCATTTCCACGTAGCGGTCCGGCAGCAGGCAGTAGATCTCGATCAAGGGCGCAATTTCCGCCCCAAACTGGGTAAGGAAGCGCTTCGGCAGGGTGTCGATCGCGGCCTTGGTAATTCGCTGGTGCGGCGTGGTATCCCAGGCGTTAGCGGGCCCGGAAACCAGCAACAGCGGAAGGCAGAGGAGCATCCGCATGGACGGAAACCAGAACCATTCAGTATAACGTGAGGCGTTCCCGAAATTGTAGATAATCGGGTCCTGAGGACGGATTGTGATTGAGCCCAGCCTACGGCCCTAGCGACCGCCGGAAGGGTCAGTTTCTACGAGCACATGCCGCGGTTAGGGCTGGTGAAGCTGAGGGACGGCCTCGCTAATCCCTCGTAATGAACTCATCCAGGTTGAGTAGCACGCGGCTCAACTCCACCCACGCCGCCGCGTCGGTCTGCGGCACACCTTGAATGCGATTGGGAAACAGCGCGGCCACGGTTTGCGGGACGTCCGCCAGTTTGTGGAGGGCCTCATCGAAGTACTTGCCGAGCCGCTCGACTTCGTGCGCGCTGGGCTGCCGACCGAGGGTTACCTGGTAGGCGTAATTGAGCTTGTCGCGGAACCCGCCGCGGGTGGAAGGCATACCAGTGGTCGCCCCTTCGCGCATCACGCGGAACGCCAGCCCCTGCGCGGCTTCGAAGAACACCGGGTCGTTCATCAGGTTCAACGCTTGCAGCGGCGTATCGGTCCGTTCCCGCCGCGTGCAGGATAGGTTCGAACTGGGCGCGTCGAAGTTCATGAGCTGCGGATAGGGCGTGGTCCGCTGGAAATGGACGTAGAGGCCGCGGCGATAGCGGTCCGCGCCGCTGCTGTCCTCCCATTTCACGCTGCCGGCATAGGACAGCTCCGCCACTCCCTTGGGCTGCGGCGGCTTCACGCTCTTGCCGCCGATGCGCAGGTCCAGCAGGCCCGCGGCATAGAGCGCTTCATCGCGAATCAGCTCCGCCGGAAGCCGCAGCCGCGATTGCCGCGCGAGCAGCGTGTTCTCCGGATCGCTGGCCGTCAGTTCCGGCCGGATGTCCGAGCGTTGCCGGTAGGTGGCCGACGTCACGATCAACCGGACCATCTTCTTCAAGCTCCAGGGGACTGACGTCACTGTCCCAAGGCGCGCCTTTTGCGCCGCGCGGACAGTGATGTCTGTCCCCGGGGTCTCCCCGGGTAACGTTCCGTCTGTCCCCGGGATCTTCCGGGATCCGGGTAACGTTCCGTCTGTCCCCGGGTTTCTAAATTCGCTGGCCAGCCAATCGAGCAGTTCCGGGTGACTCGGCCGGTCCCCTTGCGTGCCGAAATCTTCGGACGTGTTCACGATGCCCCGCCCGAACAACTCCTGCCAGATGCGATTCACCGCCACGCGCGACGTCAGCGGGTTCTCTGGCGAGACGAGCCAACGCGCCAGTACGAGACGGGTGGGCTTCCCGCCGGCCGGGAGCGGCGGCAACACGGCCAGCGTGCCGGGCTGCACTTCCGGCCCATGCTCGCGCCAGTCTCCCTTGACGTGGATGTAGGTCTTCGGCGGCGTGTCATTCTCCAGCAGCACCGGCGCGAAGCTGTAGGGCGGCAGCTTGGCATTCAACGCGTTGAGCTTGGTGCGCAGCTCACCGAGTTTGAGGTCGGCGCAATACTGCTTGGGGAAGAGGCTGCCGCAGGAGCTGAGGAAGTAGTCGATCATCGCCGTCTGCTGCACCTCGCTGCGTTTGGCGGGATCGGTGAACAGCACCTTCCTGGCGCTATCCACACTGTGGGTGAACTCGCCGTAGGCGAAGATCCAGTCGTCGTGCTCGGTGGGATGCTGCTGGGCGTATCGCAGCTTATCTTCCCAGTCGGTTTCGGCGGCCGGGATCTTGTACTCTTCCAGCATGGCCCACCGCCTCTCGTCGTACTCCGGCCGGGCCGCCAGGTACGGTCCAATTTCCCCGGGGAGCGGCGCGGGAATGTTGACTTCCTCCTGCGTGTTGAAGAACGCCGTCAGTTGGTAGAACTCCTGCTGGCTGATCGGGTCGTACTTGTGGTTGTGGCACTGTGCGCAGCCCACCGTGAGACCCATCCAGACGGTGCCCAGCGTGGCGGCGCGGTCGAGCACCTGCTCGTCTCGAAACTGCTCGGGATCGGTGCCACCTTCGCGGTTGGTCAGGGTGTTGCGATTGAAACCCGTGGCCACCAGCGTGTCTATGTTGCGATCGGGAAGCAGATCGCCGGCCAGTTGTTGGGTAGTGAACTCGTCGAACGGCAGATCGCGATTCAGAGCTTCGATCACCCACTGCCGGTAGCGCCAGGCCCACGGGCGCGAGCGGTCTTTTTCATAGCCGTCGCTATCGGCGTAGCGCGCCAGGTCGAGCCAATAGCGGGCCCATTTCTCGCCATAGTGGGGAGACGCGAGCAGACGGTCCACCAGGCGCTCGTAGGCATCGGGCCGGTTGTCGTTGAGGAAGGCGTCCACCTCCTGGGGCGTAGGCGGCAGCCCTGTGATGTCCAGGCTCACGCGCCGCAGCAGCGTGGTTTTGGAGGCCTCGGGGGATGGCTTGATGGTTTGCGATTCCAGCTTCGCCAGGATGAAGTTGTCGATGGCATTGCGGGGCCACGCGCGGTCGCGCACCACGGGGGGAGTGGGGCGGGTGATCTTCTGGAAGGCCCAGTGGGTTGAGCCCTGGGTTGAGCCCTGGGCTGACCCCTTTGATACGCCGGTTTGTTGGACCGGCCACAGCGCTCCCTGGTCGATCCAGGCGCGCAGCAGTCCGATCTCGGTGGCCGTCAGCCGCGCGCCCATCGGCGGCATCACCTTGGCCTCGACGCCGGAGACGAGCCGGATGAGGCGGCTGCCCGCGCTGTTTCCGGGCAGGATATCGGCCCCGGAGGCGCCACCCTTCAGCGCAGCTTCTTTCTGGTCGAGGCGCAACCCGCTCATCTGTTGTTGCGGCCCGTGGCAGAGTTGGCAGCGTTTGGCGAGGAGCGGCTCGATGTCGCGAGTGTAGTCGACTTTGCTTTTCGCGGCCGGGGGAAGGGGTTTCGCGGCCGGCGGCACTGTTTGGCCGTGAAGCGTGCCCATTGCCAGCAATATCCCCAGGGATGCCCATCCCGCTCTGCGCATGGCTTTCATTATATTCCCGCTTTGTTTGTGGAGCGGCCTTTCAGGCTGCTATGCCGGCTTTCGTGCCTGCATCCCTCTCTTCGCACGACACAACCGTGCGCCGCAGGTGCCGACAGAAGCGATAGGGCGTGCTTGTGGCAACTATCCAGAGTTGCACAAGTTGGTCCTACTCCGAGTGTGTGCCAGTCCAAACCCATTTCATGGTATTGGAGCTGAATCGGTCGGTCAGCGGAAGGATCTCCAGGTTGGCCTGGAGTGCTATCATCGTCGCATCAGCTTCAAGGCCGTGAATCCACAGTGCTACGGCGGCCGGCTGCGTTGGACGGAGCAATGCATGCCACGAAGCGCGGCGTAAGGAGGGAAACATGCGGGCTACGGCGGGTTTCGCTTTCATTGCCTTCGTCGTGACGCTGCACGCGGAGGTCCGGTTCAACCGCGATGTCCGGCCCATCATGGCGGAGACCTGCTTCCGCTGCCACGGGCCGGACAAGAATTCCCGCATGGCCGGAATGCGGTTGGATATTCGCGACGAAGCGCTCAAACCTCTGAAAGACGGCGTGACGCCGATCGTTCCCGGGGATCTTGAGAAGAGCGGCATCATCCAGCGCGTTTTCGCCAGCGGGGCGCGCACCATGCCGCCTGCGTATATACATAAGGACCTGACGCCCAAGCAGAAAGAGACCATCCGCCAATGGGTGGCGGAGGGCGCGAAGTATGAAGGCCACTGGGCCTACCAGCCGGTACAACGGCTCACGCCGCCGCAGATTGCCGGCCACCCGGTTCTCAACCCGATCGACGCGTTCGTTCAGGAGCGTCTGCTTCGCGAAGGCCTGCACCCCTCGCCCGAAGCCGATCGCCGCACGCTGATCCGCCGCGTGACGCTCGACCTGACGGGGCTGCCGGCCACTCCCGAAGATACGGCCGCGTTCCTCAAGGACACCTCGCCCAATGCCTATGAAAAGCTGGTGGACCGGCTGCTGGCATCACCCGAGTACGCCGAACAACAGACCATGCACTGGCTGGACGCCGTGCGCTACGCCGACACCTGCGGGTTCCACGGGGACAACGCCTTCCCCGCGTGGCCGTACCGCGATTACGTGTTGCGCGCGTTTCGCGACAACAAGCCGTTCGACCAGTTCACGCGCGAGCAACTGGCCGGCGATCTACTGCCCGATGCCACCACGGAGCAGCGCGTGGCCTCGGCCTACAACCGCCTGAACCGCACCTCCGCGGAGGGCGGCCTGCAGCCCAAGGAGTACCTGGCGAAGTATGCGGCCGATCGCGTGCGCACCGCGGTGGCCGTCTGGATGGGGAGCACCCTGGGGTGCGCCGAGTGCCACGACCACAAGTTCGATCCGTTTACCTCGCGCGATTTCTACTCCATGAAGGCCTTCTTCGCCGACATCAAGGAGACCGGGCTGGTGCCGGATCGGGGACGAAACGCCTGGGGTTCCCAACTGGATCTGCCCACACCCGACCAGCAGAAACGGCGGGAGGAGATCAAGACCCGACTGGCGGATGCGAAGGCACGGTTGGAGGCCAAGATGGAGAGCCTCGGCCCCGGGCGCGCCGAGTGGGAGCAGCAACTGCTGGCGCGATACGAAGCAGGCGAGCTGAACTGGCACACCCAACGGCCGGTTTCGGCGAAGTCCGCGAACGGCGCGGTGCTGAAGATTTTCAACGACGAGGACGTGGACTATACCATCTACGACGGCACCAGCCTGGCCGCCGGCCGCGGTCCCGGCAACGGATTGATCGTGGCCAGCGGCCCCAACCCCGACAACGAAACTTACACCGTGACCTTTAAACCGGGCGCGGGTTTGTGGACCGCGCTGGGAGTCGAGATCGTCCAGGACGATGGCCTGCCGGGCTTGCGGGTGGCGCGCGGCGCCGACCGTTTGGTGCTGACAGAAGTGGAGGCCGAGGCCGACGGCAGGGCAGCGCCTTTTTCGGTGGGAACATCGAACCTGAACATGACGGCGCCGGAGCATCCGCCGGCCGCGGCGTTCGATGGCGATCCGAAGACCGGCTGGGCCGTGGCCACCTATAACGAATACTCGAAGCTGGTCCTGGCCTTGCGTTTTCGGCAGCCGGTGCGTACGGAAGGCGAGACCGTCATGACCGTGCGGCTGCGGCAGGATTCCAACTTTCGGCGTGCCACCATCGGGCGATTCCGGCTGGCGCTCTCTACCGGCGAATATGCATGGCCCACCGCGGAAAAGGGCAAGGAGATTCCCGACGCCGTGCTGCGCGCGCTGCGCACGGCCGAAGACAAGCGAACCCCGCAACAGAAGACGGCATTGGCCGCGCATTTCCAGTGGGCCTCGCCGGCGGCACAGGCCGAGGTCATCGAGGTTGCCACCCTGGAGAAGGACTTGGCACTGCTCGAAGCCGCCATCCCGCGCGTGATGGTTTCGGAAGCCACCAAGCCGGTGGAGACCCGCATCCTGGCGCGCGGCAACTGGATGGATGAATCGGGGGACCTCGTGCAGCCGGCCGTCCCGGCATTTCTCGGCAAGCTCGAGACCGGCGGGGAGCGCGCCACCCGGCTGGACCTTGCCAACTGGCTGGTCGCTCCGCAAAACCCGCTGACCGCGCGCGTCTTCGTCAACCGCTTGTGGCGCCAGTTCTTCGGCATCGGCATTTCCAAGGTGCTCGACGACCTGGGGTCGCAGGGCGAGTGGCCCACGCATCCGGAGTTGCTGGATTGGCTCGCCGCGGAGTTCATGAAGCCCGAATGGCAGGCGGAAGGAACGCATCCATGGGACGTGAAGCACATCATCCGCACCATCGTTACGAGCAGCACGTATCGCCAGTCGTCGGTGGCCGACCCGTCGACGGAAGAGCGCGATCCGGACAACCGGCTTCTCGCGCGGCAGACGCGGTTCCGCGTGGACGCCGAGGTGGTGCGGGATGTGGCGCTCTCGGTTTCTGGCTTGCTGGTGGAGAAGTTCGGCGGTCCCAGCGCCAAACCCTACGAACCCGACGGGTACCTGGCGGCCATGAATTTCCCCAAGCGCGAGTATTCCGCCGACCATGGCGAGGACCTCTATCGGCGGGGCGTCTACACGTTCTGGCAGCGGTCGTTCCTGCACCCCAGCCTGGCCACCTTCGATGCCCCGACGCGGGAAGAGTGCACCATCAATCGCGTGAACTCCAATACGCCGTTGCAGGCGCTGGTGCTGCTGAACGATCCGATCTACGTGGAGGCGGCGCGCGTATTTGCGCAAAACATTCTGAAACGGGGACGCGGGTTGAACGACCGCCTGGAGTGGGCGTTCCAGCGCGCGGTGGACCGCACTCCGACGCCGGTGGAGCGGCGGATTCTGGCGGACCTGTACCGGAAGACGATCGAGGAGTTCCGGCATTCCCCTGCCGAGGCGGTGGCGTTGATTCACGAAGGCGAAGCGCCTGTCGCCGGCGATTTGAAACCGGCCGAGCTCGCGGCCATGACCACGGTGGCCCGAGCCATATTGAACATGCATGAAACCATTACCAGGAATTGACATCAGTGGGACAAACGATCGTTTAGGTGGGACAGACGATCGTTCAGGTGGGACAGACGATCGTTTTTTGTCGTCTGTCCGCCGCCGCACCTTCCTCGGGCGTGGCATCGGCGGGCTCGGACTGCTCGGTCTGAACGCGCTGCTCGACCCGCGCCTGTTCGCGGCCGATTCCTCGCACGGCGTCATCAACCCGCTGCACCACCCCGCCAAGGCCAAGCGCATCATCTTCCTCTACCAGGCCGGTGGACCGTCGCATCTGGAGACCTTCGACTTTAAGCCAAAGCTCCGCGAGATGCACGGCAAGACCATGCCGGAATCGCTCACCAAGGGGCAGCAGATCGCGCAGCTCCAGGGCCGGCCGCTGGTGTGTTTCGGGCCGCAGCACGAATTCCGCAAGTTCGGCAAGTCGGGCCAGGAAATGTGCGAGCTGTTTCCGCATATCGGCAGCGTCTCGGACCACATCTGTATCCTGCGCTCGCTGTACACCGAGCAGATCAACCATGACCCGGCCCACACCATCATGAACACCGGCTCCATCATCCCCGGCCGGCCGAGCATGGGTTCGTGGGTGTTCTACGGACTGGGCGCCGATACCGAAGACCTGCCCGGTTTCGTGGTGCTGCTTTCCGCGGGCCGGGGAGGGCAGATGCAGCCCATCGCGGCGCGCCAGTGGTCGGCGGGTCTGCTGCCCAGCAAGTTCCAGGGAGTGAAGCTGAACTCTATCGGCGACCCGGTGCTGTACATCCAGAATCCGCACGGCGTGAACGCGTCGGTTCAGCGCGAATCCATCACCGCGATCAATGCCCTGAATCGCGCGGAGTACTCGGCGCTGAAGGATCCCGAGATCCAGACGCGCATCGCGCAGTACGAGATGGCGTTCAGGATGCAAACCAGCGTGCCCGGCCTGGTGGACATGAGCAAGGAGCCCAAGCAGGTGCTGGAGATGTACGGGGCGCAGCCGGGCGACGGCTCGTTCGCTTCGAACTGCCTGCTGGCGCGCAGGCTGGCGGAGCGCGGCGTGCGGTTTATCCAGCTCTACCATCGCGACTGGGACCATCACGGGGCGGTGAAGGCAGGCGTGGCGTTGAAGGCGGAAGAAGTGGACAGGCCGACCGCCGCCCTGATCACGGATTTGAAGCAGCGCGGCATGCTGGACGATACGCTGGTGATCTGGGGCGGGGAGTTCGGTCGCACCCCCATGTCGCAAGGCGGCGACGGGCGCGATCACCACATCAAGGGGTTCTCGTTCCTCCTGGCTGGTGGCGGCATCAAGGGCGGGATCAGCTATGGGACGACCGACGAACTGGGCTATGCGGCCGAAGAGAATCCCGTGAGCGTGCACGATTTCCATGCGACCATGCTGCATCTGTTGGGGGTGGACCACAAACGGCTGGCGGTGAAGTTCCAGGGCTTGGATGTGCGGCTGACCGGAATTTCGGGGGACGTGGTGAAGGACATTCTGGTTTAATAAACCGGGGTTTAATAAACCGGGGACAGACGGAACGTTCCCCAGCCAGTCGCCGTGGAGTCTGGATCGGCGTCTGGATGTTGGGGAACGTTCCGTCTGTCCCCGGTTTTCCATGAAGCGCGCACTGAAAATCGTGGTAGCGACGTTGGCCCTTCTTTACCTCGGCGATTACCTCTCAGTCCGCTACCGCATCCCCAACCACCGCGAGCCTCTCACAACCGTGCAAATCGACGTCTACTATGCGATCCGGCTGAAAGGCCACAAGACCGAATTTCTGCGCGTCGAGCCGGAAACCGAAACTTGCGTGTACTCACTGTTTCCGCAAATCGGGTACTTGCCATGTTGGTATGTCGCTCGTCACAAACAGAAGTGGGTCGAAATCGGGCAGTGGCGAAAGAACTCCAAAATCCGGAATTCCGCACCCGGGCCACCTGACAGTCACGCCTTTCAGACCCTGTTTCCAATAATCCCCGTCCCCAATGAATCAATAGTTTACTGGATATTCCCCGGCCCCGACCCCCTGGAGCAGGTCGTGCTGCAACAAAACAGGAGGACCATATGCACCCGCATTTTTCAATCCGCCACGAGCGCAAAGTTAGGCAGGCGGGTCCGTTCTTCAGCCGCATAGTAGAATCGAGTGTATGCGGCGCACACTAGTTTTGCTGTTGTTCGCGGCCGCCATGCCAGTGTGGGCCGCGCAGCCGGTGCGCGCGCGTCACGGCATGGTGGTCACGCGCGAACGCCACGCCACCGGAGTAGGGCTCAAGGTACTCCAGGCCGGAGGCAACGCCGTTGACGCTGCCGTCGCGGTGGGCTTCGCCCTCGCCGTGACGCACCCATCGGCCGGAAACATCGGAGGCGGCGGCTTCATGCTGGTGCGCCTGGCCGACGGACAAACCACCTTTATCGACTTCCGGGAACGCGCCCCCGGTGCGGCTTCGCGCAACATGTATCTGGATGCCGCGGGCAAAGCTACCGAGGACAGCACCGTCGGGTACCGGGCATCGGGCGTGCCGGGCACGGTACGGGGTCTGGAGTACGCCTCTCGGAAATACGGCAAGAAGCCGTGGGCCGAACTGTTGCATCCCGCTGCCGAGCTCGCGTCCAAGGGCTTTGCGCTCTCCTACGGGCAGGCCCAGGGGCTTCGCTCCAGCGCGCGGGGATTGAGCCGCTTCCCCGAATCCAACCGCATCTTCTTGAAGGGCGGCAAGTTCTACGAGCCTGGCGAGGTTTTGGTGCAGGCCGACCTGGGACGCACGCTGGAACGGATCGCCAGGCTCGGCTCCCAGGATTTCTACGAGGGCGAAACCGCCCGTCTCCTGGCGCAGGACATGAAGGAGCACGGCGGCCTGATCACGCTGGGCGATCTGAAGCAATATGCCGCCATCGAACGGAAACCCATGACCGGCACGTATCGCGGCTACACCATCGTCACATCGCCGCCGCCCAGTTCCGGCGGCGTGGGAATCCTCCAGATGCTGGGAGTGCTGGAAGGCACGGGCTACGAGAAGGCCGGCGCCGGTTCCGCCAGCGTGGTCCACTACATGACTGAGGCCATGCGCCGCTATTTCGCCGAACGTTCCGAGCACCTGGGCGATCCGGATTTCGTGAAGGTCCCGCTGAGTTCTCTGCTCGACCCCAACTACATTCGCAAGCTCCGCGCTTCTATCGATCCGGAGCGTGCTACGCCCTCGCGCGAGATTCACGCCGCCAAATTCAACGGCCGCGAGTCCAACGAGACCACCCACTATTCGGTGGCCGATGGCGACGGCAACATCGCCATCGTGACCTACACGCTCAACGGCGGGTACGGCAGCAAAGTGACCGCCACCGGCCTGGGCTTCCTGCTGAACAACGAAATGGACGACTTCGCGCCCAAGCCGGGCGAGGCCAATATGTACGGGCTGATCCAGGGCGAAGCCAACGCCATCCAACCGCGCAAGACACCCCTCTCATCAATGGTGCCCACCATCGTGATGAAGGACGGAAAACCGCTGCTGGCGCTGGGATCGCCGGGCGGTCCCACTATCATCAACTCGGTGCTCGAAGTGATCGTCAACGTGCTCGATTTCGGCATGAACGTGCAGGATGCCGTCAACTGGCCGCGTTTCCATCATCAGTGGCTGCCGGACGAATTGCGCATGGAGCCGGGCTATTCACCCGACACCGTCGCGCTGCTCGAGAAGCGCGGCTATACCGTCAAACGCGTGAACGCGCAAGGCGAAGTCGCGGCCATCCGTTTCAACAATGAGTGGCTCGAAGGTGCGGCCGATCCAAGAACCGAAGGCACCGCGGAAGGACACTAACCCCCAGATGACCCACGCATTGTCGACGCATCTGTTCGTCAACCATCGGCTGACGGTGGCGCTGCTGAGCCGAATCCAGCAAACGGGAATCCCCGCGGTGGAGATTTTCTGTGCGCGCCAGCACCTGGATTATCACAACAAGGAGCAGATCGCGGAGCTGGGCCACTGGTTTCGGGACTCCGAGCTCAAGCTGCACTCGCTACACTCTCCCATGTATAACGACGAGATCTGGGGACGTTCCGGTCCGCACGCGGTCATTAGCATTACCGAGCCCGTAAAATCGCTCCGCCTGCCTATGGTCGATGAGATCAAGCGCGCGCTTGAGATTTCGGAAGTCATTCCGTTCAAATACTTGATCCAGCACATCGGGGTCGCTCGCGAGGAGTTCGATATGGCCAAGTTCGACGCGGCGTTTTCCGCGCTGGAACAGCTTAGTCTTTTCGCGCGCCAACGCGGCGTCGAAGTCCTGCTGGAGAATATCCCCAACGAGCTTTCGAGCGCCGAGCGCCTCCACCTGTTCCAGGAGTTGACGCATCTCGGTCTGAATTACGTCTTCGACACCGGCCACGCCCACATGAACGAGGGCGTAGAGGCGGCCTTCCACCTGATGAAGGATCGCATCCGGTCGACTCACATCCATGACAACGACGGGAAGGAGGATTTCCACCTCTTCCCCTTCCTGAGCGAGGGCGGCACCATCGATTGGAAGAACACCATGCAACTCTTGCGCAGCCACGAAAGCCAATATCCGCTGCTGCTGGAGTTGAAGGAACGCCCCGACGTTACCAACCCGCTGGAAGCCGTGAAAGAGATCTTCGACCGCTTGGAAAACGCATAGGATCTGGCAATAGGATCAAGAAACCGAATATGATTCAGCCCGGCAACTACGTTCGCGACCTGCTCAGGCGGGCTCCTGGCGACTGTGTCAGTGCCAAGGGATGGGTGAAGACGCGTCGCGATGGCAAAAATGTTCACTTCATCCAGTTGAACGATGGCTCGTCTCCCACCGACTTGCAGGTGGTGCTGGAGGCAGGCCTTGTACCACCGGCGGTGGTTGCGCGCATTACCACGGGCGCATGCCTGAGCGTGGATGGAGAATTGGTGGCATCGCCGGGAAAAGGCCAGGCCGTCGAACTGAAAGCCGTGACGTTGGTGGTGCACGGAGCGGCCGATCCGGAAGACTATCCGCTACAGAAGAAGAAACACAATCTGGAAACGCTGCGGCCCCTGGGTCACCTCCGCGCCCGTACCAACACGTTCGGAGCCGTATTCCGCGTCCGCAACGCGCTGTGCCGCGCCATCCACCAGTTTTTTCAGGAGCGCGGCTTTCTCTACGTGCACGCGCCGGTGATCTCCGCATCCGACGCGGAAGGCGCCGGCTCCATGTTCCAGGTCACGACACTGGACTTGGAGGTGTTAGCACAACAGGCGAAGCCCGTCAACTTCGAGCAGGATTTCTTCGGCAAGCGTACGTATCTTACGGTGAGCGGCCAACTGGAAGCCGAGATCTTCGCCCATGCCTTCGCCAACGTCTACACCTTCGGCCCCACCTTCCGGGCCGAGAACTCCAACACGCCCCGCCACCTGGCCGAGTTCTACATGATCGAGCCCGAAATGGCTTTCTGCGATCTCAAGGACAACCAGGACCTGGCCGAAGCGTTTCTCAAGAGCCAGGTCGAACAAGTGCTGCGGGATTGCCGCCCGGATCTGGAGTTCCTGAGCAAATGGTACGATCCCGACTTATTCAAGAACCTGGAGACGCTGCTCAGTTCCGACTTCGAACGCATCTCCTACACCGACGCCGTCGGTCTGTTGCAGAAATCCGGCCGGAACTGGGAATTCCCGGTGGAGTGGGGCGTGGACTTGCAGAGCGAGCACGAGCGCTACCTTACCGAAGAACTCTTCCGCAAGCCCGTCATCGTTACCGATTACCCCAAGCAGATCAAGGCGTTCTACATGCGGTCCAACGATGACCAAAAGACCGTCGCCGCCATGGATGTGCTGGTCCCGCGCATCGGAGAAATCATCGGCGGCAGCCAACGCGAGGAACGCCGCGATGTGCTGCTCGACAAGATCCGCCACCACGCCGACAGCGGGATGAAGGAAGAAGCCTACTGGTGGTACCTGGACCTCCGCCGCTTCGGCGGCGTACAACATGCCGGCTTTGGCATGGGCTTCGAACGCATGATGATGTACCTCACCGGCATGAAAAACATCCGCGACGTGATCCCCTTCCCGCGTACCCCCGGGAGTGCCGAGTTCTAAGCGGCAAAATATGTTCACCGCCGAGACGCCGAGGCGCAGAGGAAGAACAAGAAAGACCAAGTCCGCCCGTGGCCGCCGCTCTCCTGGAAGCCGGGGCGCAGAGCGGGCAGAGCACGCCGAGATCTGCCGTCCGCCAACCCGCCTGCGCATCCGGGGCACGTTTCCTCTGCCTCCTCTGCGCTCTCAGGATTTGTCTTTCGTTTTCTTTTTTCTCGGCGCCTCGGCGTCTCGGCGGTGAATAGTTTCCCATGCGCCATTCCCACATCGCGATTATCGGCGTGCCGCTCGATCTCGGCCAGGGCCGCCGCGGCGTCGATATGGGCCCTTCCGCCGTTCGCGTGGCCAACCTCAACCGGCGCGTCGAATCCCTGGGCTACGTGGTCGAAGACCTCGGCAACGTTCCCGTGGACCAGGCCGAGGCTTCGCCCGAAGGCCATCCCCGCGCCAAGTACCTGCCGCAAATCGCGGCCACCTGCAACCGGCTCGCGATTCTGGTGGGCGAGACCCTCACGCGGGGCAGCGTGCCCCTGGTGTTGGGCGGCGACCATTCGGTGGCGGTCGGCACGGCGAGCGGAGTCTCGCAGTACTTCCGGGCCCAGAATCACAAAATCGGCCTGATCTGGCTGGACGCCCATGCCGATATGAATACTCCGGAAAGCAGCCCCAGCGGCAACGTTCACGGCATGCCGCTCGCCTGCATCCTCGGCATGGGACCGCCGGAGCTGGTGGGGATGCTCGGCTACCAACCGAAGGTTGCGCCTCGCAACACCGTGATCGTGGGGCTCCGCGAAATCGACGAGGTGGAGAAGCCTCACGTGCGCGAGTCGGGCGTCCGGGCCTTCACCATGCGCGACCTCGACGAGCGAGGACTGCGCTCGGTGATGGAAGAGGCCATCCGTCTGGCCTGCGACGGCACCGCCGGATTCCATCTGTCGCTCGACATGGATTTCGTGGACCCCAAGGACGCGCCTGGCGTCGGCACGCCGGTCCGCGGCGGGGCCACCTACCGCGAGGCTCATTTGGCAATGGAAATGATCTGCGATTCCCGGCACATGGTCTCGATGGAGGTAGTGGAGGTGAACCCCGTGATCGACGAGGTGAACCGCACCGCGGATCTGGCCGTCGAGTTGGTCATGTCCGGATTGGGAAAACGGATTCTATGAAATTACGCGTAGCCGTCATTTACGGCGGCCGGACCGGGGAGCACGAAGTGTCCGTACGCTCGGCGCGGGCCATCCTGGACGGGATGGATCCAGCCAGGTACGAGAAAATCGAGTACTTTATCGACCAGCAAGGTAAGTGGCTGCCGAAGCCCATCCTGCCGGAACCGGGCGCCCAGCCCGAGATCGATGTGGTTTTCCCGGTGCTCCACGGCACCTTCGGAGAGGACGGCACGGTGCAGGGTCTGCTGGAGCTGGCCGACCTGCCCTACGTCGGCGCAGGCGTCTTGGCGTCCTCCGTTTCCATGGATAAGGAGATGATGAAACGTGTCTGCAAGGAACGAATGTTGCCGGTTGTAGACTACGTGACCGTGACCCGCGAGACTGCCGGTATTCCTGAAATCTGCTCGCGCCTGCCCTTTCCGATGTTCGTGAAGCCCGCCAACCTCGGCTCCTCGGTGGGGATTTCCAAGGCCCACGACGAGAAGGAACTGGAGGCGGCTGTGGCGCTGGCGGGGCAGTTCGACCGGAAGATCATCGTCGAGCGCGGCATTGCCGGGCGCGAACTGGAGGTTTCGGTGTTGGGCAACGAAGCGCCGGTGGCTTCCCTGCCCTGCGAGATTCTGCCGTCGCGGGAATTCTACGACTACGAAGACAAATACCTGCTCGACATGGCGCAGACCAAGGTCCCCGCGGATCTGCCGCCGGAACAGACCGCTGAGCTGCGCCGCCTGGCCGTGGAATGCTACCGTGCCGTGGACTGCGAGGGCATGGCCCGCGTGGATTTTCTGCTCGAGGCGGCGAGCGGGAAGCTGTACATCAACGAGATCAATACCATCCCCGGATTCACCTCCATCAGCATGTTCCCCAAGATGTGGGAGCATAGCGGGATCGGCTTTTCCGCGCTGATCGACCGGTTGATCGAGCTGGCGCTCGACCGGCACAAGCGGAAGAAGGCAACGCGCTTCACGCGATAGAATAGAGAAAGCATGGCCAGCCTTCCCAATTCGAAGACCGTCACCTATGAAGAGTGGCTCCGCATGCCCGAAGTCAGCGATGCCATCGAGGAAGTAGTCAACGGTGAGATCCGCATCATGGCCGCACCCAGTTGGAAACACAGCGAGATTGTAGACAATCTCAGTTACCTGATCGCGTCGCAGGTCGACAGGCGAAAAGTGAAGGTCAAGGCCTCCCTATTCAATTTGATTATCCGGCGCCAGCCTCTTACCGCCAGAGAGCCCGATCTGGCCGTTTTTCACGCGAACACGATCGTTGAGCAAGACGGCCGCATCCACTCCGCGCCGCAGCTCATCGTGGAAGTCCTCTCGCCCGCCAACACTCGCCGGGAGCGACAGGAAAAACTGGAGGATTATGCCAGTCTCGGCGTCCCCGAGGTTTGGGTAATGGCCCCCGAAGGCCGCACAGTCGAGGTCTTGTATCTCGAAGAGGGCCAACTTCGCCGGCATGCCATCCTCGCCGATGGCGTTCTGAAACCACGGCACTTTCCCGACGTCCAAATCAATATCGCCGAGATCTGGCCCGATTGATGTTTCGCCTAGCCGTAGCTTTGTTCTGTGCCGCCGCCACCCTCGAAGCCGCGGACGACCTCGATTCGCAGTTAAAGACCATCATCGACGCCTACGCGATTATGGAGCGGAACGCCGCCGATCCGGTCTCCTCCGAACAGGCCTTTTTTCAAGGCGCAATCCCAGGGCTTTTACGCCGGCTCGACCCGCACTCCGTCTTCTTCGACCCGGCTCAGTTCGAGCAGGTCAAGAAGATGGAGATGTCCACCCAGAAGGGTTTCGGTAGCGTGGTTTCGCTCCTGCCCGGACGCGTGATCGTGCTCCAGACGCAGGCCGGCACACCGTCGGCCAGAGCCGGCCTCGCACCCGGCGATGAGATCATCGCCATCAACGGATACGAAATCAGCCGCCTCGATCTGGAGCAGCTCACACAACTGTTGGGTCAGTCTCGCCAGCAGCCGGCGCAGCTTGTCGTGCGGCGGCCCGGCATCCCGCGCATGCTGAGCTTCACGATGATCCCCGAGGAAATGCAGTCTTCCAGCGTCGAGCGCGCCTTTTTCATCGGTGCGGGGATCGGGTATTTAAGGGTTGCGAGTTTCGACGCCAACACCGGCACCGAGATCAAGAAGGCGATCGAAAAACTGGGTGGCGACCGCCTCGCGGGCCTGGTCCTGGACCTTCGCAACAATCCCGGCGGAATGGTGACGGCCGCCCTGGAGACCGCGTCCCTATTCCTGAAGCCCGGTATGAAGATTGTCACGGTGCGTGGCCGGCACGTGGCGGAGCAATCCGAGGTGGTTCCTTCGATTGCCACGCCGTACGGGTTCAAGCTGGCGATCCTGGTGAACGAGAAGACCGCCAGCGCGTCGGAAATCGTTTCGGGCGCGATGCAGGACCACGATCGCGCCACCATCCTCGGCGAGGCCAGCTACGGAAAGGGCCTGGTTCAAAGCGTGTACCCGCTCACCGACGGAACGGGCCTGGCGCTCACCACCGCGCTGTATTACACGCCCAGCGGCCGCTCCATCCAGAAGCCCCTGGATGCCGTGCGGTTCGAGCTGGGCGCCACTACCGCGCACCCCAATACGCAGTCGGAATTCCGCACCGATAAGGGCCGGACGGTTACCGGCGGCGGCGGCATTCGGCCGGACATCGTGATCCAGCCGCCGTCCATGACGCGCTTGCGAGCGGTTCTGGACGCCAGCGGCTCCTTCACCAACTTCGCCACCGAGTACCTTCGCAAAAACAAGGTGACTGCGGACTTCGAAGTCACGCCGGCAGTTCTCCGCGATTTCCAGCTTTTCCTTTTGGAACGTGGGATTCAGCCCGGCGTTTCCGATCTGGCGGTGGAGCAGGAATTCATGAGCAATCGCATCAAAACGGAGATCTTCAACCAGGCTTTCGGGGTGGAAAAGGGCGATGAAGTAGAAGCCCAGCGCGACCCGGTGATTCTGAGGGCGCTGGAAGTGATCGGGTCGTAGGCGGCCTTTAACTGCCATAATGTAACCGGAGGCTTGAATGGTGGCCACGTTGACTCCGGCTGTTTCCATCTCTCAGGAAAACGAAAAGAATCCCTGGCTGGCCGCGGCCGCGCGGTTCGACGAAGCCGCCTCACGGCTCAAACTCGATGATGGCATGCGCAAGGTTCTCGGAACACCGGCCAAGGAGATCATCGTCCACATTCCGGTGCAACTGGACGACGGCCGCGTCGAGGTCTTTACCGGCTATCGTGTGCAGCATTCTGTCGCGCGCGGTCCGGCCAAGGGCGGCATCCGATTCGCACCGGATGTGACTCTGGACGAGGTCCGCGCGCTGGCCTCCTGGATGACCTGGAAATGCGCCGTCGTCAACATTCCGTTCGGCGGCGGCAAGGGCGGCGTCATCTGCGACCCGAACCTGCTCTCCGACGCCGAGCTGGAAAAGCTGACCCGCCGCTATACGGCCGAAATCATCGACTTCATCGGCCCGGAACGCGACGTTCCGGCGCCCGACGTCAACACCAACGAGAAGGTGATGGCGTGGATCATGGACACGTATTCCATGCACGCCCGCCACACCGTGACGGCCATCGTGACCGGCAAACCGAGGAGTCTGGGGGGGTCGCGCGGCCGGCCGGAGGCTACCGGGCGCGGCTGCATGATGGTCAGCTTGAAGGCGCTCGAACGGCTGGGGATTGCTCCGGGGGCTTGCCGCGCGGTGATTCAGGGCTTCGGCAACGTCGGAGGCATGGCGGCGAAGCTCATGAGCGCCATCGGGTTCAAGATCATCTGCATGGTGGAGTATGACGGCGCGGTGTACAACCCGCATGGACTGGATATCGCGGCGCTCCAGCGGCATCGCAAGGAGACCGGCTCGATCACCGGCTTTTCAGGCGGCGAGGACATGGACAAAAACGAGGCCATGTTTCTGGAGTGCGACATACTGCTGCCCGCTGCCACAGAGAACGTGATCCATTCGGGAAACGCCGGCAGGTTGCGCTGCAAGATCCTCTGCGAGGGCGCCAATGGCCCCACCACTCCCCTGGCCGACCTGGTCCTGGCTGACAAGAAGGTCTTCGTCATACCGGACATTCTGGCGAACGCGGGCGGTGTAACCGTGTCTTACTTCGAATGGGTGCAGGACCGCCAGGGCTTTTTCTGGAACGAGCAACTGGTGAACCAGCAACTGGAAGAGATCATGGTGGAGAGCTTCGACGCCGTGGTTCAGTTCGCCGAGGCTCACAGTGTCAACAACCGCATCGCCGCATACATGCTGGCCCTGGACCGCGTGGCGGATGCCATCCGATTACGGGGACTCTACGCCTAGCATGTGGGGAGGCCTCGTGGCGCAGGCACTCGTGCCTGCCGGGTCGAGACTCGTCTCGACCCTTGTCTTCCGTGTGGTCCCCGCCATGCGCCGGCACTAGTGCCTGCGCCACGAGGACCATGTCCTCTGAGGCTTCCACGCCGCTCATGCGGCAGTACAACAGCATCAAACAGCAGGTGCCCAACGCGCTGCTGATGTTCCGCCTGGGGGATTTCTACGAGCTCTTCTTCGAAGACGCCGTGATCGCCGCGCGCGACCTGGAGATCACCCTCACGGCGCGCAACAAGGAAAAAGGCGCGGCCATTCCGATGTGCGGCGTTCCCTACCACGCGGCCGAGGGCTACATCGCCCGCCTGATCCAGAAGGGCCACCGTGTGGCCATCTGCGATCAGATGGAAGATCCGCGCTTCGCGAAAAAGCTGGTCAGGCGCGATATCACCCGCATCGTCACGCCGGGCACCGCGATGGACGCCAATCTGGTAGGCTCGCGCGAGAACAATTACCTGGCGGCGGTGGCGGGGCGCACTCAGAGCCCGGACGCCCGCTCCGCCGTGGCCCACGTGGATATCTCGACAGGCGAGTTCCGCGTCACGGAGATGGCGCCCTCGGAGGTCGCGGGCGCGCTCGAACACCTGGGCGCGCGCGAAGTCCTGTTTCCCGGCGACCTTCCGCTTCTCATCGGCGAGGATCGCGCGGGGCCCCGTTTCGTCCGCACGGAACTCGAGAACTGGGTCTTCACCAACGATTACGCCGACCGCACCCTTCGCGATCATTTCAAACTGCTCTCGCTGGATGGTTGCGGCCTGGCCAACCGCCCCGCCGCGGTGGGCGCGGCCGGCGCCATCCTGCACTACCTCCGCGATACGCAGCGCGCCGCGCTAGACCACCTCGACCGCCCTACCTTCTACGACCGCGCCGATTCCATGGTGCTCGACGCCGTTACGGTTCGGAACCTGGAACTGATCGAGCCCCTGTTCGCAGCCGATACGGGAGGTATTCGGACCGAGCCCACAGTGCTCGGCGTTCTCGATCAGACGCTCACCGGGATGGGGGGACGCCTGCTGCGCCAGCGGCTGCTGCGGCCTTCCATGGAGCGCGCCGAAATCGAACAGCGCCTGGATGCCGTGGGGGAACTGCTCCAGCAGACCATTCTGCGGGCGGAGATCCGCAAGCAACTCGCTTCCATCCTCGACCTGGAACGCCTGCTGGCCAAAGTGACGCTAGGCTCCGCGGGTCCCCGCGACCTGCTGGCGCTGGGCCGCTCGCTCGAGAAGATCCCCGCGCTCAAGCGCTGCTTCGATACCCAGCAAGCTATGCGCCTGCGCTCGCTGCACGACCGTCTCGACGAACTGCCCGAGGTGGCGAACCTGATCCTGGAGGCCATTGCCGACGAGCCGCCTCTCAACCTGACGGATGGCGGCACGATTCGCGCGGGCTTCCACGCCGAGTTGGATGAACTGCGCGACCTCAGCTTGAATGGGCGCAGGTACATCGCGCAGATCGAAGCGCGCGAGCGGCAGCGCACCGGCATCCAGTCGCTCAAGGTGCGGTTCAACAACGTATTTGGCTACTACATCGAAATCACGCGGGCCAATCAGCACCTCGCGCCCGCCGATTACGAACGCAAACAGACCCTCGCCAATGCCGAGCGCTTCACCACGCCCGAATTGAAGGATTACGAGCGCAAAGTTCTGGACGCCGAAGACAAAATCCTCACGCTCGAAAAAGAGCTTTTCAGCGACGTGCGCAAGCGGGCCGCGGCGCAGGCGCAGCGCATCCGCGCCACCGCCGCCGCCGTCGCCGAGTTGGACGTCACCGCCTCCCTGGCGCAGGTGGCCGCCGAAAACCGCTACCAGCGGCCTGCTTTTTCCGACAGCGGGGAAATGCGGATCATGGCCGGGCGCCATCCGGTCATCGAACGACTGACGGAACAGGAGGCCGGGCGGTTCATCCCCAACGACCTGTACCTGAACGACTCCACCGACCTGATTGCCATCATCACCGGGCCGAACATGGGCGGCAAGTCCACCTATCTGCGCCAGGCGGCCCTGATCGCCATCCTGGCGCAGGTGGGTTCATTCGTTCCCGCGGAATCGGCCAACCTACCCATTATCGATCGCATCTTCACGCGCATCGGCGCGTCCGACAATCTGGCGCGCGGGCGCTCCACTTTCATGGTGGAGATGACCGAGACGGCGGTGATCCTCAACACGGCCACCCCGCGCAGCTTCGTGGTGCTGGACGAAATCGGCCGTGGCACCGCCACGTACGACGGCCTCGCGCTAGCCTGGGCGGTAGTGGAGCATGTCCACGCGCGCACTCGCGCCAAGACTCTGTTCGCCACCCACTATCACGAGCTGACCGAGCTCGCCGAGCAGCTCGATGGCGTGCGCAATCTTAAGGTCTCGGTGAAAGAGGCCGGCGACCACATCATTTTCCTGCGCAAGGTGGAGCCGGGCCGCGCCGACCGGAGTTACGGCATCGAAGTGGCGCGCCTGGCGGGGCTGCCCCAGGGCGTCATCGAACGCGCCCGCGAAGTGCTGAAACTGCACGAGCGAACCGAGCACGTAGTAACGGAGGAGCTCGCCAAATCCGAGGACCAAGGCCCCGTGCAGATTCAGCTCTTCGAGCCCGTGGGCTACGGGATCGCCGAACGGATCCGGAGTCTGAACCTGGACGAGCTGCGGCCTATCGAAGCGCTCCAACTGCTGGCGGAGTTGCAGCGGGAGCTGAGGCGATCGTGAGAATTGCGGGCGTGATGAGCGGCACCTCGCTGGATGGCATCGATGTTGCCATCGTAGAGGTGGGGCGGGGGCGTCGACGGCCCAAGGTGCAGACCATCGGATTTCAGTCGACCCCCTACCCCGAGGCCGTTCGAGCCGCGATCCTGGAGGTCTCAGGTGGGACAGACGATCGTTCTTCGTCGTCTGTCAACCTGCAAAGGGCAGGTCGAAGACCCGCACCACTGCACCGCACCGGAGCCCTTTCCGCCTTGAACTTCCACCTCGGCGAACTGTTTGCGCGGGCGGTTCTGCGCGCGGTGCGCCGGTATGGACCAATCGAGTTGATCGGGTGTCACGGGCAAACGGTTTATCACGAAGGCGGCGCGCACACACTGCAAATCGGCGAGCCCGCCATCGTGGCCGAACGGACGGGCGTGCCCGTGGTGTCGAACTTTCGCGCGCGCGATATCGCCGCCGGAGGCCAAGGGGCTCCGCTGGTGCCCTACGTCGATTACCTGCTCTTCCGCCACCCGAAGCGCGCCCGCATCGCGCTGAATATCGGCGGCATCGCCAATATTACCGCGATCCCGCCCGGCGCGGCCCCGGAAGAGGTGGTTGCGTTCGACACGGGGCCGGGCAACATGGTGATCGACGCCCTTGCGCGGGACTATTCCAAAGGAATGTTGCACTACGACGACGGGGGCAAGATCGCACTATCGGGAAGAGTCAATCGCGCGTTACTCGATGAGTTGCTGGCGGACCCTTACTATCGGCGCAAACCGCCTAAGAGCGCCGGCCGGGAGCAATATGGCGCTGAATTCATCGCTCGATTAAAGAGGTCCAGGCTACCGCTGCGAGATCTGATCGCCACCGCGACGGTGTTGACCGCGGCGACGATTGCGATGGGCGCCACACAAGCAATCACACAGGCAAGCATGCCTGTGTTACAAACGCAGATGGATCTCATCGTCTCGGGGGGCGGGGTTCACAACCCGCAGATTATCGCGCACCTGACCGGTTTTCTGCCCGGTGTTGCGGTCTCGACTTCAACCGATCACGGCATTGATGCGGATGCGAAAGAGGCCATCGCCTTCGCCATTCTCGCTTGCGAGACATGGCGAAGGAAGCCGTCCACTTTACCCTCGGCTACTGGCGCCCGGCGCTCAGTAGTACTCGGAAGTATCACACCCTGAGTCAGTTATTCAGCGGGAACAGGTTGTGCCTCGGCGGCGGGCACACGCCGTAGTACCTGCTGGCCAATCCGCATTCCGTCCCAGTCGTACGCGAATTCTTTACCGCATTCCAGACAGACAACATAAGTTCCGCTTCGCGTGGCGCTGGGTGACGTGTACTTTGCGTTTTTCCGTCCTGGGGTCAGGGGGAAAGTCGTGCGTTGGTGTGAACAACCAAACAAAGAATCTAGTAATGATTGAAGCATTGTCGGGCTCCCTTCAGCAAATTAGATTCCGAATGCGTTCGAATCGTTTCATATCCTATGAATACACCGGCGCGGAATCTTGTATGGATACTGACAATTGCGGCCGCGAAAGCTGCCGATTAGCACTTAAGCGGCCAATTGGGAGGCGATCGCTCGCGCGATCAACTGGCCGTGAAAACGGCCGTTTTCGATGAAGATCTCGTTTGTATGCATACCGGCCACGATTACTCCCGCCAGATAAATACCGGCTCGCTCGCTTTCCAGTGTGGCGGGATTGGTGCGCGGCCGCTGGGTCTGGGGTTCCAGCGTAATCCCGGTCGCGTTCAGAAAATCGAGGTCTGGCTGGTATCCGATCAGGGCGAAAACGAAATCGTTCTTTAACAGAATTTCGCCTTCGGGCGTCGCCACGCGGATCGAATCCTTCCGAATCTCCAGCACTTGTGAATGAAAGTACGCGGGAATCTCCACGTTCTTGATGCGATTTTCGATATTCGGCTTGATCCAGTACTTTACCCGGTCTGAAATACCAGTACCACGATGGATCAGTGTCACACGCGCGCCGGTCCACCACAACTCCAAGGCGGCTATTGCGGCCGAATTCTTGGCTCCAACCACCGCGACGTCGTGGTTATAGTACGGATGAGGTTCTTTGTAATAATGGAGCACTTTGTCGAGTTCCTCGCCAGGCACGTTTAGCCTGTTGGGCACATCGTAATAACCGGTCGCCAACACGACTTTTCGCGCGTGATAAAGCTGGTGGCAGCCCAACCGATCGGTAGTATGCACCTCAAATGCATTGTCCTCGCCCGCGATGCGGTCCACGCGCTCGTATTGTCGGACATTTAGCCGATAGTGCTCGGCCACGCGCCGGTAGTACTTGAGCGCTTCATGCCGGTTGGGCTTGTCGTTCAGGCTGGTCATCGGAATGTTGCCGATTTCGAGTAGCTCCGGTGTAGTAAAAAACGTCATGTTGGTGGGGTAGTGATAAATCGAGTTCACCACGCACCCCTTCTCCACCATGACGGTCTTCATGCCGCGCTGCTGCAGTTCGATTCCGCAAGCCAGGCCCGTGGGGCCGGCGCCCACTACCAAAACGTCAAAGGATTCAGTCATCTCTGTTCAGTGAAGTCCTACAATTTGCTCTCTACCTCGCGATAGACGGCTTCGAGCGCGCCGTCCAGCGCCGGCGCATCCTTGCCCCCGCCTTCGGCCATGTCGGGGCGCCCACCGCCCTTGCCGCCCACGGCTTCGGCCAGCGTGCCCACCAACTTCCCGGCATGGAGCTTTCCCGTGAGGTCTTTCGTCACCGACGCGACAATCGAAACGCTGCCGTTCTCGACCGAGGCCAGCACCACCACCGCGGTCTTCAACCGGTTGCGCAGCGAATCCACCAGAGACCGCATTTGCTGCCGGTCCATGCCATCGAGCCTGGCCGCCACCACCTTGACGTCCTTTATGGTGCGCGCCTGCGCCTCGATCGCGCCTGCGGCCGATTGTGCCAGCTTGTCCTTCAACTGCTCCACCTGGCGCGCTTGCGCCTTCTCGGCGGCCAGCAGCTTTTCCACGTGCTCGATGAGCTCCGGCTCAGAAGCCTTCATCATCTCCGCGATGCGCCGCAAGGCATCCGTGGCCCCCTGGTACTGCCGTAGAGCCGCTTCACCCGAAATCGCCTCGATGCGCCGGACGCCGGCCGAGATGCTGCCCTCGTACACCACCTTGCAGACGCCGATGTCGCCGGTACGCCGCACATGCGTACCGCCGCACAGTTCGCGGCTGAAGCCTGGCACGGTAACCACGCGAACCTCCTCGCCGTATTTCTCGCCGAACAAGGCCATGGCGCCGGTGGAGATGGCCTGGTCGAGCGGCATCACCTTGGTCTCGACCCCGGAATTGCGCAGGATCTGTTCGTTCATGAGGCGCTCGACTTCGTCCAGCTCGACGCGGTCCATAGCGGCGTAGTGAGTAAAGTCGAAGCGCAGCCGACCCGGATCCACCACGCTGCCCGCCTGTTTGACATGCGTCCCGAGCACCTGCCGTAGGGACGCGTGCAGCAGATGTGTGGCTGTATGGTTTCGCCGCGTGGCGTCGCGCAAGGGCGCCGCCACTTCCGCCCGCAGCACCTCGCCCACGGCAATCGCCGCATGCGTCGAAATGCGATGCACCGTCAGCCCGGGAACGCCGGGGAAAGCCGTTTCCACATCCGCCGCTTTCTCCATGGAAGCGGAATACAGGGCGCCGCGATCGCCCACCTGGCCGCCGGCCTCGGCATAGAACGGCGTCTGGTCAAACACCAGTTCGGCTTTCACGCCGGCCGGAACCGACTCCACCGGCCGTTTGTCCACCAGCAGCCCGATCACGCGCGACTCCGCATCGAGCTCCCCATAGCCCAGGAACTTCGTGCGGCCGTACTCCAGCAGTTTCTGATAAGCCGGAACGACCGCGGCCTTTTCCGCGCCCTTCCAACTCGCCCGTGCGCGCTCGCGCTGGCGCTCCATCTCCTGCTCGAAGCCTGCGTGGTCAATCGCCAGGCCGTGTTCGCGGGCCATGTCCTCCTGCTCGTCCAGCGCCAGCCCGAAGGTGTCGTAAAG
>JAIQFL010000490.1 GCA_020073365.1 Terriglobia bacterium
ACGACCTCGCCCGGCGGGCTGTCGTTCGCGGTGGATGGGACGTCCTACACGACCACTCAAACCTTCAGACTGGGCGACGGGAACGAGCCACACGGCGTCGTCCCCGCCCGTGCAAACCGATGGCGCTGGAACGCAATGGGGGTTCGCGGGCTGGTCGGACGGCGAGCCGTCGCCTACACGCACCGTGACAGCGGGTGCGAGCAGCGGCACCTACACGGCGACGTCCACAAACGACTATGGGGTCTCCCCCGGGGCGTCGAGCCTTACGGTCGGTTCGGGGGGTTGGGCAACCGTGCTGTCGGTGAATGTTTGGAGATTCAATTACAATACTGGCCCGGCCCACTTCTTCGTCGATGGTATTCCCAACGGCGTCTCGGTGATCGTCAGAGATCAATCGGGCAACACTGCCACCAATCCGTCACTTAGCAACAGGTTTCTGGTCAATTTTCCCACCCAGGGTGTTGTACAGGCGTACACGGTGTCATTGACAGTCTCGTTCGTTGCCGCGGGTTCCGTGCCCAGTAATACCTATCCGATTGCCCTCAGGGTTGAGGACACACAACCGCAGCACACCGCAATCCTGAAAACCCTGATCACGCCTTGTCCTAACATCCCCTGCGGTTGCGTGACCACAAGACTCAACATGTCGTTTCCAGGAGCCGGTGCTGCCTCCGCCGTCGTCTCTTCACAACTCCAAGGCGCCGCTTCCTATATCGCTCCCAACCTCACCGTTCAGACCCAGAACGCGAAACTCTATGTGCCGAACGGACAGGCCCAGAGTTACACTACAGGCGTCAACGGCCCAACAGTGACGGGCACAACGCTATCCACAGTACAGTTTCCGAGCACCGGTACATTTCAACTGACAGACAAAGGGGTTGGCGTATACACTGCAACGCTGATCTCCCACATGGAAGAGCACGGTTCTCAATATTGTCAAGCGCCGCAGGACTTCAGCTCGACCCTTACCTACAACGTCCAGGGCCCTCCGGCCATCACTACTCCACCGCCGATCAAGATCTTCATAGGCGTAGGTGGCCAGTTCTCCCTGACAGTCGGGGCCGCGCCCTCGGACAGTCTCAGGTACACGTGGGAAATGTTGGCCACTCAAGCAGGTGACGATACGACAATTCTGGGCATTGACCCCGGAACGCTGCCCGCCTGTGTCAACCAACCCACGTGCACTGCAATCCTTCCGGGGGGCCACTGGGGAAAGGCAACCTTACGGGTCCACTTCACGTCCACGACTACGGGCGAACAGGTCACGGCGGATGTGCGGCTTAGGATGGCCGCTACGAACTCGCTAGCGAAGACTTGTTCAGCGTCACTGCCACATTGGTGGCCAGCGCGCCCGGTTACCTGGCCGCTTGGGCATGGCCGACTTTTCCGGAAGGCCCCGCATTTCGCGCCGGGCCGGTCGAGAGGCCGACGCCAGTCAATCAGGACTTGGTCTTGCCGTCGAAATCCGGAGCGCTTGAAGTGACCGTCCTCGCCGCGGAGAAACCAGCGCCCGGCGTCGTGGTGACAGCGTATCTCCAATACGCAAATCTGCGTGATGCGTGGGCGGCGGGAGGCGCAGAGTCAGCCGCCATCCAGGATGCCGCATACCCGGAGGCCACGACGAACGTCGAAGGCGTCGCTCGCTTCGATCGTCTTCAGCCTGGCCTGTATCGATTGGTGGTCGCGCGCAGTCCTCAAGCCGGCCGCCGCTCCCTGTATGGCTTCCCCAACGACGGGAGCACTGCCGAGAGCCGCGGTATTGGAGTCCAAGTCGGCCAGACCACGCGCTATCGGATGAATATGGGGAACCAGGGGGGCCAGCTGAGATTTCGTGTGCTGCAGGACAACGGTGCCCCGCTTACCATGTCTCAAGCCCCTTTCGACTTCGGCCCGGCCGCTACCGCCAGCTCAAGCGGCCACATCGTCCTCGACCCGTCCGGTCTGGGTACGTGGTCTGTCGGTGACCCTGGTATCTGGCAGGTGCGAGTCAATTACCGCGAGAGTCCCGGTCTTTATTCCCCGCTTCCCGAGCCACACTTCCAGGCTGCGGGCTATGTCGCCACGTCGCCGAATTTCCGTGGCGAATATGTCCCCACGTTCCGCGCCCGATATGTCGATACGGGGTCAGCGCGGGTCGTAGTGCAAGACATCAAGGGAAATCCGTTACGCGTAGCGGTCTGCCTTTCACTGGGCACCGAGCGCGAAATCATCGGCGTCACCGACGAGCATGGCGAGGCCCTCATTCCCGGCTTGACCACCGGAACGCTTTATGATGTGGACCTGGCCAGTTCGTCCCACGCTAACGTGAGCCAGTGGGCGGGTTTATACGCCCCGTCAAAACTGTTTCGTGTGACGCCCGTGGGTTCGCGGCCCTCGACGAAACAGCCATCTCTTCATCTGGAAGGAAGTGCGCTTCTGCCACACCCGAGCCAGCTGCGTGCGCAACCGGCTATTCTGGAACAGCAGTTTCGAGCGCAAGGCGGAACAGAAATGCGCATCGTTATGCGCGCCGTCCCCATGCGCTACATCTACGGAAGGATCCGTCCATCCTCCGGCGAAAGCGTGGAAGCCTGGAAACTGCTCCCAATTGAGGATGCTCAGAACCGCAGCGGCTCGGCGATCCGCCAGCGTGCGGATACGGGCGACTTCGTGGCCGGTCCGTTCCCGCCAGGAGATGTTCGCCTCAACCTCAGCGCCGGCGAACGAAAGTTCCACGTGACTGTCCCCATCGACGGCAACAGTGCCGAACCGATCCACTTCGACATCGACGCGATGAAATACCAGCCCGATGATCCAGCTCCCAAGACTCTCCGTACCGAGCCGGGTATCATTACGCTCGGGATGGGCGGCATCACGACGTACCAGGGAGGCGCGCAAAAGTTGGCAGGCCGCGTGGTGCAATTCGACGGAGCGACGCCCGCATTAGGCGCACAGGTGGTCTACTTCGAAGCTCACGATACGCGGCCCTCATTTCTCGCCATGGCAGACGCATTGGGCATTTTCCAGCCGCGTGGACTGTGGTCGCAATCGAACGGCTCAGCCGGCGGCCCCCCAACGCCCATCGCAGTTGCTTTCCTGCCCGGCACTACTGGCGCCACTATTAAGCCCCTACCGAGGCCACCCGACGGTCCACTGCAACTGACCTTGCCCGAACCGATCGGGATGGGCGGACAAATCTTGGTCGGCGACAGCCCTCCCACCGGTCGCCCGGGATCCATCGAAGTGCTCGCGGAATGGCAGGGCGAGGAGTATTTGAAACCGTATCTCAATGTCCGCGTAACCGCCGATGCCGATGGCAGGTTCCGTCTTGGCGGTCTGACCTCGGGAACCTATGTGGTGCAGGCGGCGCTCGATTCCATTTGGCTGTCCCCGCCCATTCTCGTGCCTGCCCGCCCCGGCGAGGCACCGCCCATTGAACTGAAGATCCCGCTGCCGGGTGCGCCCGTGCGCGTGGAATTACGTGATCCATCCGGCGCGCCACTCGCTGGCTGCAGGCTGACGATTCCGCAGCAAGGCCCGCTTGCCGTATTGTGGCCGGCCACGTGGCTCTCCGACGCAACCGGGAGAATCGAAATCCCAACGTTGGGGGCTGGTACCAACACGGTCCAAATCGAGGGCATCGCCGACCCGGTTCGCGTTGAGGTGCCCCCGGCGCCTGCCAGCCCCGTAATGATGCCACTCACCGTGCCGAGCCGCAGGTGAAGGTCAGATCCTCGCCTTTTGGGACTGTACGATCATCAGCACGGCGGCATCCCCGTCGCCGTCACACTCCAGCAGTTGTAGACGATGCTGCACCACGCGCCTTAACTTGGGCAACTCAGGAAACCTCCCCAGGATGCCGATCTGCGAAACGTCCAGCCAGCTCCGGTCAAATCGTCAGCCATCGCGGCTCCTAGCCAAAATGAAGGAGATTACTCCTTCCTGGTCGGGACCTTCACAGAGCTTCAAGCCACGTCAAAATAGACGCGTCCGTTCGCCACAAGGCCGCTCCTTAATGTGCAGCGACTACTTCAAAATCGCAGCCTTACGCAGCTCATGAAACTTCGACTGCACATTTCCACCTGCTCACCATTAGTCCAACATGACGATCTCGCCGTCGATGACGGTCTCATCTGGCACCGCAGCAAGCGCCTTCACGATGGCCGGGTACCTGACGCTGAAGTCATTGTCATTGCGGGAGCGGAGACGGACCCTGCCACCGGACTCAAACCACCCGATACAGTCGCGCAGCACGCGGTCGAGGGCGCGATCCACCGTCAGGACCTCGACCGTGCGTTGAAAGGGCGTGTGCTCGCCCAGACGCAGTGCTTGGGCCGCTACGGGCGCGGACGGTAGTCCGGCTCCGCCCCGGCCGCGTGACAGATGCGCCTGATCTGCTCATCAATATCCTGCAATTCCAAGTCGAGTAGTTCGCCCCAAACGATCCTATCCTCGGTGGTCTTCCCGAAACCCGAGTCGCCTCGACGTGTCCGCTCGGTATCCAGATGTTCCAGACGGGCTTTCCCTTCATCCAGCCGCTGGCAGATGGTGCTCCTGAGGCATTCTTCCGTTTTGGTGTGGCCAGGGCCGTTCAGGCGATCGGAAACAAGAGAACGCCGTTCGCCTGATGTCCGCGTGCGCGGGAATAACGCATCCGCGAGCCAAGCAATGAGGAGGCCGGCTGCCAGGCCACCGGCAATCGCCGCGACACCGTAAGGCATCCACCTCAACCCCAGCGCACCGCAAGCGGAAGGGATGCTGAAAACCAGCCAAAGCATCGCTCCGCGCTTCCACCACCGTTTAGCGGCTGCCAGCAGGACCCCTCGGATCGCGGATTGGTTTGCTTTTGACTCCGGAATCGGCATGGTATCACCTGCCCTTCTGCTAGCCTGACCACCGGAATGCGGGGTGGGTCAATCCTTCCCTTGCCCGGACGGCGACGCACTTTAGCCGCCTGAGACGGATCTCCACGACGTGAAGTATGCCATCGCCACGAGCCGGTACAGAATGGCGCCTCCTACCCAGATTGTGCGCCTTTCTTCCTTGAAGTGCACGGGTGAAATTCTTGACCAGACAGATCGGGCAAGAACGTCAGGAAATTGACACTATTCAGCGCGAACGAAGTCGCGCTGTCCTTCTGAGGCTCCAGCCATCCTTTTTTGACCGTAGGTACGTAGCCCAGGAGGTCTGTCGCGGTGGCGAGTACCGCCAACTCATGCCAGCCGTTCGCAAGGCCATAGCCTCATCCCGGCGGAAGACCCTCCGCGGCCGGCCTAAAGAACATCAAAAACCTTGCGGTTGCTCGGGTTGCAATGGTCGCGAGACCCTGATCCACCTAATCCATTGAATCCGCATGAGTTACATCTACCTAAAACGTCAAAAACCTTTCAAAACCTTTCAATCCTGTCCAGGGACCTCGCATTGTTTTTCCGTTGCCGATCGATCTGGTCACGTCGCTGGGACGCGTCCTGGAGGCATCGGCCAAGGTTCCCGAGCTCAAAGCTGCCAGCGCGTGAGCGAATGGGCGTAACCGAAGCCACAGGCACGCGATGGAACGGCTTCGCCTTTTACAATCTGGGCCACCGGCCAGGAGTGCAGCGTGGCGAACAAGAATAACGGCAACGGAACCGGGGCGGCTTCGACCGTCGGGTGCGCCATCTACACACGGAAGTCGACGGAGGAGGGCTTGGGCCAGGACTTCAATTCGCTCGATGCCCAACGGGACGCCGGCACGGCCAGCAAGTTGGGTGGTCATGAAAGTTTTAGTTAATGATGTACAAGTGGTGCTCCACAAAAGCAGCGAGATGGCTGGACGCCACCATGTATGCTTCATGGGCTTGGATTTCAGCGCGGCGCTGGTAGCTGACCTGCCGGGCCACATCCAGGCTGACGGGCAGGCTGAGCACCTGCATCCGGAGTTCGGTCGCGTGGGCTTCGGTGATGAACTGTTTGAGTGCGGCGGAGCAGGTCTGCCGCAGGAGGTCAAATTCCTGCAGGTCGCTCATGGGTGGGACCCTCAGCTAGGATTGTTTGCCCTGATCGCTTTTGTGTGTCGCTCTTCAGGACTCAGACCCGCCCATGATGGCAAGGTGAAAATCACCGACTTCGGCATCGCGCGCATCGCCTCGCAAACTGTCACGCGCACGGGGTTTACCATGGGAACGCCCGCGTATATGTCGCCGGAGCAGGTCGTCTCGGCAAAGGTAGCCGGTCCGGCGGACCAGTTCTCGCTCGGCGTTTGAGGCTGATACCAGCCACGCACTGATGTACCAGATCGTCTCGGTGGAAGCGCCACCGCTGCACACGGTGAATCCGGCCATTCCGCAGCAGGTTTCGAAGGTGGTCGCAAAAGCGCTGGCCAAGAAGCCGGAGGATCGTTTTTCGAGTTGCAAGGAGTTCGCGGCTAGGCTGGCTGACGCGCTCGCTGCGCGCGCGGATCAGGACGCCGTCGAAACCGCGACGATGCAGCCAGTCGCGCCGACGCGGCGCAGGCGGTGGGCACTGGTCGCGATCGCGGCCGCGCTCGCTGTGGTCGGGCTGGCTGGAGTTGCCTCGTGGAAATGGCCGTCGAAGATCCCACCCGCGCAGCCTCCGGCGCAAACAGCCATCCCACCGTCTCAGGCTCCGGCCGCGCCGAAGGACGAGAGGACGATACGGTGACCGCAACGGGCGCCGGGTACAGCCATACCGCAACAGTCTCGCTCACGGTTGGGCAGAGCACCGCGCAGCAGAATACGTTTACGACCTCGCCCGGCGGGCTGTCGTTCGCGGTGGATGGGACGTCCTACACGACCACTCAAACCTTCAGACTGGGCGACGGGAACGAGCCACACGGCGTCGTCCCCGCCCGTGCAAACCGATGGCGCTGGAACGCAATGGGGGTTCGCGGGCTGGTCGGACGGCGAGCCGTCGCCTACACGCACCGTGAC
>JAIQFL010000491.1 GCA_020073365.1 Terriglobia bacterium
GATGCTGAAACAGCGACAACACACCCGCCAGCGAGGCTCCCCGGTAAGCTTGGATTCCACTACCGGTCTCAACGCTGGCAATCGATTCGGAAACTATAGAGCCATCTACCAGACTATAGCCAATAGTTTGGAAAAAGTCCAGTCCCGATCGCTATTAAACTCTAACCAACGCGCTGCGAAATGCCCAGGCGTCCGGCATTTCTTGGGTCACAAAATCCTTGTGGCATTATGCTTTAGCTTGCCAATCCTACTTGGGCTTCTTGAGCAGTACCTTGATCTCGTCGGGCAGTTCGAACTTGTCCTTGGGGATCTCGGCGTTATGCTTCACGCTATCGATCGTCAATGCGATTTCGAGCGTGGCGACGTGCGAGACCAGCTTGTGCGGCATCAGAATCCCGTCCTCTTTCCGGTAATCGCTGACGAACGAATCGGATTCGATCTCGCCCATCGGGCTTCTCGCCTTCACCCTCATCTTCAGCAGCAAGTTGCTTTCTTTGTCATACCACCGGGTCACCGGGTTCCCGGTCTTCGGGGTGAGCACGATTTTGTAGCAGTCCTTGCCGTCGACGCTTTCGACGCCGGTGGTTTCGGCGCGTTGGTAGATGTCTCTCCACCGGGCGTCGGCGTTAAACGTCGCCTCCAGGAGCGCTTCGGCTTTCTCGTCACCTTCCTTGACGCGCGGTCCTTGCATGGCTGAGGTGGCCCACGCGATCTCGCCATTGGAACCATCCAGGATCTTGCCGATGCCATCCATGGTGACTTCCATGACGCGCTTGTCGGGATCGGCGCTGTAGGAAATCATCTTGCCTTTGAGCCCCATCGCAGGGAACTCCATGACACCGGTAGAGACTTCGCTGTGAATCTTGGCGTAGGCGGCCTTGCCGCCGGTCACCTCGATATACTTGTCGAGAATCGTATCGGCTTTCGGCAGATCGTCGGCCGCGGGCAGCGTTCCCGCGGCGGCCATCGCCAGGGCCATGCCGATCCAGAGGTTTCGTCCCGTCGCGAAGCGGTTCATTGGTTCGTCCTCACTTGTGTTGATTCTGAATCCACGCGAGCGCGGCATCCAGAATCGGATCCTGCCCCGCGAGCAACTGGCGGCGCGTCGGATGCACTTCCTCATCCGGAGTCACGCCAATTCCCTCCAGCGGCTGCCCGCCCTCGGAGATGTAGTTGGCAATGGCGTACTGGAATCCATCGCCGTTAGGTAGCTTTGTGATCACCGAGGGCAGCGCCGCTCCCGCCGTGCGCGTGCCGAAGATCCGCGCGCGCTTCACGTCTTTCAGGCCTTGGGCGAAGATCTCCGCGGTGGATGCGGAACAGCCGTCCACCAGCACCGCGAGCGGCCCGCGAAACGGTTCCGCGCGCGGGAAGATCACGAAGTTGATGGTGAGGCCGCGCAAGTACTCCGTGCCCAGGCGCACCCCCGATTGATCGATGAACCAGCCCGCGACGCCCATCGCCAGCCCGCCGATCCCTCCCGGATTGCCGCGTATGTCAATGACAAAGCCTTTGCAATCGCGGCAGCCATTGACCGCCTCTTCGAAGGTTTTGGAGAGGGCTTCCGGTTCCATGAACTCGTTGAAGCGTACGTAACCGATGTCCCGACGCGGCTTGCTCCATTCCGACCAGAAGTAACCGGGAGGCATGTTTCCCATGCGGACAATCTTGCCGCGCGGTTGCGCACGGTCGAGGTTCAGGGAGACCGCCCGGTCGGCGCCATCCAGAAACTCGACGCGAACGGTGGTGCCGCCCGGTCCCTGCAACCGCGCGAGCACGGATCTCGTGAGGCGGAACTCGACGAGGGTGGAGTTGACGAACTGTTCCCGGATACTGCGCAGGACGGGCGCGATTTCGGCGCCGTTCACTCGGACGATCTGCCACCCCGGCCCGACCCCGTGCTCCGCCGCCGGCGAACTTGGTTCCACGGACGTCACCACGGCATTTCCTTCGAGGATGCGCAGGTCAATGCCCGGACCAGCCTCGCCCGCGCCTGTGTCGGCGCCGGCCGCGGTTTTTGAGCTTCCGGAGGAGTCCAACTGCTGGTAAACCTCGCCCGGAAAAACGCCGAAGTGCGTCTGTTTGAGACGGGCCAGCATGGAAGAGATCACCTGCCGCGCCTGGTTCATGGTTTTCGCCGCTTCGATTTGGGGCCGCAGCTCATCGTGTACGGCTTGCCAATTCAGGCCGCCGAGTTGGGGATCCCAGTGCTTTTCCATCACCGTCTTCCAGACGAATTCAAAGGAATCGATATTGGATTGTCGTTCGCCCGGCGCGAGGAAAGCCGCCTGGCTGAAGGCCATCTGCGCACCAGCCAAGACGAGCAGGACGATCCCGACACGGCGCAACATACTTCCGACTATAGCGTACCGTGGAGGCCGGGGCTGCTCGTGTGGGGATCGCACACGAAACCGCCTGCGCGTTTTCAGAAGTGACACTGGCGATCTCACCTGCCTCGCCCGCCGGCGGGCGATTCTTTTTACGGCTTCTGACACTGACCTGACCCCTAAGAATCCGTAGAACGGGAGACGCAAAACCTCCGCTTGCGATAGGACCGAAGCTCCATCTATGGAGCCCGCAAGCCCTCTGCAGGCTTCCCCGGCCCCCCTGCCGCTCTGGCATAGGCGCTAGAGTAAGAGCCCTGATCCGGGACGTAGGCCATGGGAGGCGGATTGCGGTCGCTTGGTCGATGGCATAGCGGATCGGGCGGTCTGCCACAATACGGGAATGCCCGTTGAGGAGACGCCAGCCCCGGCCGGTCTGTGCGCGGATTGCCGGCTCGCGCGCCTGATTCGAAGTGACCGTGGAACGGTCTTCTACCAGTGCGGCAAATCAGTCGAGGATTCCCGGTTCCCGAGGTACCCGCGGCTGCCCATTCGGGCGTGCCCGGCGTATGAACCCGAAGCGAAAGCCAAGGATCGATCGGAATAGCTTCCCGTGCGAGGCGGCCCATCGTGCAGGATACCGTGCCGCACAGGACCGTGGCCCTGGAGCGTGGGATCGTGGTTTCGTGTCCCCAACTACGCAAAGAGGGCGTTGCACAACCCCTTTGGGGGACGTTGGCCACGCACCGGTCCGGCGGCCGAATGCACTCATAGCTCCGATGCTCGCGAAACTTCGTGAAAGGGAACGCTGCCAGCCGCGTCCTGGGAGTCCCCTATTGGAACCAACCCCGGTCGCGCTCTTCCTCGCTGCCCACCTGTTTTTCGACCTGTCCGCGAAATGCCCCGTCGGATGGACCCGGCGAACATGGGCCCAACGGGCACCACCGAGATTGGAGCATTCCAACGGCTGCTTGTAAACGTTGGACCGGTGTCCCAACGCGAGGATTTCGAGACCGTCCTCAATGTGCGAAGCCCTGAACTGGAAACAGCCCAACGGGGTGTTGCGTGACGTGGTTTGCCGTGGCCTGCTGCTGATGCTGGAGCGTGCCGGTCAGATCCAGTTGCCGCCCGGCTCAGGGCACCCCTTTGCCACATCCGGGGACAATCCCGCAGAGAACGGTCACGACCGCAAGCCTTCCTGATCGACACCACACCTACGGTTATGCCGCTGAACGAGTTGCGGCCGATCGACATTCAACTCGTGCGGCGAACGACCGATGAACCCCTTTTCCAAAGCCTGATGGAAGAGCATCACTATCTGGGCTAAGTCGAGGGAGAAGAAAGGTCAGTCGGCGGATCGGGAGCAGACGGGTGGTCCGGGCACGCAGTACGTCTTTACGCAGTTGGGAAGACGCCTCCATCAACCCCACTCGATCCATCGCAGCTCCCTACTTCCCAGCCACCTACAACGGCACCTTCAAAACGCAGTATCAGTTGGTGACGGCGGCGAGTCCGGCCGCCGGCGTCACTTCTTCGGGTCGGCTCTGTCGTTTATTGGAAAGCGCAGGATTGCGGCCGTTGCCAGTTCAGTCCGGGCTGGCTCACTCCGGTGTGCGGCAGGCACCAACACCCAGACACAGGGATCCGGTTGTTTGCACGTCTGGGATTCTGGCTCACTTCTACGCCGCCTGTGATAGACTTGCCTCCAATGAGCGCCGACCTATCCATATTCCACGCTGCCCTAATCGGGTATCAGCACCAGCGTGACCAGATTGGCACAAAGATGGCGGAGATCCGCCGAGAGCTTGGCGGGAAGACAGGTGGAGTGAACCCGACAAAGCAGACGGCGAGCGGAGCGACCGGAACGCCGGCCATGCGCGTCGTCAGCCCAGCCGCCCGAAGGCGAATGGCTGCCGGTCAACGGAAGCGGTGGGCGGCGGTGCAGGCTGCCAAACAGCCATCTCCGAGGACGCGCAAGATGAGCGCTGCTGGACGGAAGCGCATCGCCGAAGCAACCAGAAAGCGGTGGGCTGAATTCCGGGCGAAGCAGGCGGCTGCGAAGTAGACCGACAAACGAGAGAACCCACGTCGCCAGATCACGACCAGGGAATCATGCGGAGGCGGTAGACAACAGACGCGAATGCCTGACCACTTCGCCTGGAGCCCGATCAGAGTTCAACGCTCCACACCGGATGAAGCTCCCACAGCATCCCAACAAACGCGGTACCCAACGGATCACCTCTAAGTTGACGCGCTGCTGCGAGAACCAGTAGGATTCCGGTATGGCCGAGGCTGACAAAGTGGTTCCGTACCGTCTCACGGACAAGTTGGAGATCCGGCGCCTCCTGAACACTGACCGCGAATGGTCGCTATACGCACTGGCTGATCTGGACGACGGAATGTTCGAACACTGCGATTGGCGGGCGCTGCCACACGCTTTGGTATTAGTGTTTCGCGCCATTGCCATCCGTCCTGTATTCGTCCTGGGCGACGCCGAATCGACGAAGAAACTGCTGGGAGCGCTGCCTGAGACGACTGGTTATCTGAACCTTAAGGCGCATCAGATCGACGCTGCTGAAGGGATTTACCGCTATCGAGAGCGTCACCAGATGCGCCGCATGTTCCTCGATGCTTTCCAGCCCCGCTCCGGAATAACGGAGCCGCTCGGCGCAAAGGATTGCAGCGATATCGAGCACCTGTACGCTTCTGGCGATGGAGGAGGGATAGCCTTTGCTCCTTTTCAGCTTCACACGGGGTTCTTTCACGGAATTCGGCGTGATGGTGAGTTGGTGGCAGTGGCCGGTGTGCAGGTCGTGTCGCGAAGCGAAGGCGTCGCCGCCATCGGAAACATATTCACGCGCCCGGATTGTCGAGGGCAGGGACTCGCCCAAACAGTCACGTCCGCCGTGGCTACGGCCATAAGAGACGCGGGAATTCAGACCATCGGTCTGAATGTCGAGAGCACGAATGCATCCGCCATCCGCGCGTATGAACGCGTCGGGTTCCGCACCCACTTCAGCTATTCCGAAGGAATTGCAGACAGGCTCGGGACCGAGACCATCAGGCCCTAGCCGTTCTTACCGGATGAGGGTGATCTCCTTGAACCATACCGTTTCCGCCCCACCGTGGTGCTGTATTGCAATATATCCGGTATCCGGCCGCGCCCCACGGTCTGGCTCATATTGTCCGCGCTTGGGCGGAACCGCCGCCACGCCATCGTAGTCGGTTACCAGTTCCCCGTTTAGCCTCACGGTTGTCCTCTGGCCTCGCATCGTGATCTCCAAGGTATTCCAGTCCCCCGCCGGACGATACGGCCGCGCTTTGGCCTGCGTCATGGAATACAGCACACCGGTGCAGTGGTATTCGTCTCCAGTGTCCTGGATCTGGACCTCGATTCCCTTGTTGATGGCGTCATCCTCCGACTTCGGCTGGTCAGGAATCCTAATGAAAACGCCCGAGTTGGCGACCGGTGCCGAGACCTTGTACACGACTCGCAGGGTAGTGTTGCCAATCTTCTCGCGGGTGTACCACAGATCGTCTTCTGGAGCATCAGGAATGCTTACCAGCAAGCCATCGCGCACCAAGAAGCCAGGCTTTTCGCCGGCTGTCCCCTCTTCGTGTCGCGGGATGCGCGCCCATCCACTTAGATCCTTGCCGTTGAAAAGCCGAACCTCGGCCGCCCACAGCGGAGCTGCCAGCAGCGGTAAGAGCACCAACCACGTTTTCATCGTTCTCTCCTGAACTTGGCTTCGGCAGACAAGATACCACACTAGATTCAGCGGACGTCGGCACCGACGCCGCCTTTCATACCTGCCTTTGAGAGGGTATCCTATTCCCGAACCTGTCAGCTATGGAACTGGGCTAGATCCCCGCATCGCAAGAACTTCTGATTGAGCCGTGAGCGTCCTGAACAGGTGCTGTGATAGCGTGCCCTTTCACCGTGCACTATTGGTGGGTGAACCAGAATCAGACCTACCGGCACGAATCGGCCGGAGGATACCTGTGGTCGCCGAAGCGGAACGCCAACGGGGCCAAGAACCCGTTCTACGAGACGATGCGAGAAGTCTCGCCCGGCGATGCGGTCTTCTCGTTTGTGGACACGTTCATCGCGGCCATCGGCATGGCGCGGTCCTACTGTTGGGAGAGTCCCCCCACCGAATTCGGCACCACCGGCCAGTATTGGACAATATCGGCTGGAGGGCCCGGGTACAGTTTACGCCCCTGGTACACCGCATCCGGCCCAAAGACCAGATGGGGTGCTGGCCCCTGCTGCCGGACAGGTATGCGCCGCTCCAGGCGAACGGCAACGGAATCCAGTCCATCTACCTGATCGAGGTCTCCGAGACGTTTGCCCAAGTGCTCGCCGGGATCATCGGCGCAGACGCGCAAGGGCTGATTGCCGCCGTCCCCGTGGGCGCGCCCATGCAGATGAACGACGACCTAGACTATTGGGAGCACAAGATCGAAAGCGGCATAGCGGGCGACACCACGGTCACAGAGACTGAACGGGAAGCCATCA
>JAIQFL010000074.1 GCA_020073365.1 Terriglobia bacterium
TCACCCTCTTCAATCCCAACGACGAGGAATCATTCGGCATCGTGCGCGTAGTGGACCGGATGGGGCAAACCGCAGTCCAGCGGCGCTACGATTTGCGGCCCCATCAGACCAGGCTCTATTCGCTGGCCGATCTGAAAACCGCCGAATCGCCCGGCGAGGCACTGGCCATCGTTCCGCTCCAACAGCCCAAGCTGCGGGATGGCGGCGTGGTCGTGGTGCGCAACGATAGCGATAAGGCCTCCTTTGCCTACACCCTGATGAAGGGGCGCCAAGGCGCGAGCTTCACTGTAGAGCACCCGCTGCACTTCGCCGCCGATTCCCCCGTGAAGCCGGCGCGCGCGACGCCCTATGGCCCCAACCGCTCGTTCCCGGCGCAGGCGCTGCTCTACACGCCCATGCTCTTCCGCGGCCTTCGCCTGGGCGAGCTGCAATTGGAGTCGCGCTTCTACCTGAGTTCCAGCCGCTGGCAGGAAGAGGCGCTCTGGATGCTGCCCCTGGTCACCACCTCCGAGGGCCAGATCGCCTGGGCTTCCAACCACGACGAACAGCTTTCCAAACGGGTGGCGCCCGCAGGCTTAACCGGCCAGGGCTTGGTGCGCCTGGCCGAGTTCCAGAGTTGCCGCATCGATGCGCGGGGTCTGCCTTTACCGGACGGCTTCTCCGGCGGCTTCGGCGTGGCCACGATTCCCAAGACCTCGCATTCCCTGTTGAAGGTGGAGGTGCGTGCGGTCAACTGGGGCCGCGCAGCTTTCACGCACTTTCGACCCGGCGGGGCATCCGCCAAAGCTTACCGCCAGGCCGATGGCCGCGGGGGCCTGGCCAGCGATTACATTGTTTCCGGGGTTCACGTGATCGGCAACCGGGCGAACCGCCGCCGGGACTGCCTGCTGGCGCTCATGAACATCGAGTTCGAAGAAGACCAGGCCGGCACACCCAAGCTCCAGCTTTTCGGACCTTCCGGTCTGGTAACCGAGAAGCATTTAGGGGACTTCCCGGCTCTGGCGTGCCGGCATCTGCTGGTGTCGGAGCTTTTCCCCGAGGCGCAAAGCGATCCCGCGCACCCGTTCACCATCAGGATGCAGGTCGCCAACGCGATGATGATCGTATCCGCGCTGCACCTGGACTACGAACGCCACGACCTGGCTCTGGAGCACGGCTCCGACCGCCACTCCACCTTCCAGGACTTCAAGTGCTAAGAAGGTGGGGCAGGCTTTCGCCTGCCAACCTAACCACCCAAGTGGCCAGGTCCCCCCTACTCGTACCGCAGCGCTTCCACCGGGTCCAATCGCGCCGCCTTGTTCGCGGGCCAGATTCCGAAAAACAATCCAACTCCGACTGACATCACAATCCCCGTCACCGCCGCCCACACCGGTACGCTGGCCGGAATGGACGTGAACACCATCCGGCTGATCACCGAAATCAACCAGCCGAAAATGATCCCCGCCACGCCGCCCAGACCGGTCAACGCGGCCGCCTCGATCAAAAACTGGATCAGGATATCGGCCCGTCGCGCTCCCAGCGCCTTGCGGATTCCAATCTCATAAGTCCGTTCCGTCACCGAGACCAGCATGATGTTCATCACCCCGATGCCGCCCACCAGCAGGCCTATGGAGCTGAGCACCACCATCACCAGGAACGTCATGGCGGTGATCTGGCGGAAGTCCGAGACCATCTGTTCGGCCGTAGAAAGCGCGAAGTTATCCGGCTTGCTGTAGGGCACGCGGCGGCTGATGCGTAACACGGTCCTGATTTCGTCCACCGCCTGTGGCAGCTTTCCCTCCACGGCGGTCACCACGATGGCGTTCTCGCGGGCATTCGGGAACATCTTCTGCATCATCCCGTAGGGCAGCAGCACGCGGTTGTCAGTGTCGCCGAAAAACGACGCCGCCGGCCGCAGCATGGTGCCGATCACCGTGAATTCGTGTCCGTCCACCGTGATGGGTTTCCCGATCGGGTCGATATTGGCGTACAGGCCCTTCTCCAGGTCCTGGCCAATCACGGCGACAGGCATTCTGCGCCGGCTCTCCTCATCCGTAAAGAAGCGGCCCACATGCAGATCCACCTGCCCGCCCCGGGCGTATCCCTCTTCCACCCCGATCAGGTTCACGTCGTACATGTCGTTGCCCTTGTAGCGGACGTTGATGGGGCCGTGGTTGGGAAACAGCATGGTGGACACATCCTCCACCGATTTGCACCGGTCCGTGATGGCCACCGCATCCAGGTACGTGAGATTCTTGCGGGTCCGTTCCTCGGCACTCAGGTGGCCCGTGCGCGGGCCCACCGGAAACTTGAAAACGATGATGGAATTGGGACCGAAGCTGCGCAGCACGGCGGTGATGGACGCGTCAAAGCCGGTCAGAATCGCGCTGACCCCGATGATTGTGCCCGTCCCGATGATCACGCCCAACACCGTGAGAAAGGCGCGCATTTTGTGGTTCCGGATGGTTTCGAACGCCAGAACGAGGCCGTTGAGGAAGGTGAGTCTGGTCATGGCGCTATTTCTCCGCCCGCAGGGCTTCGATGGGATCCAGCCGCGACGCCCGGCGCGCCGGGTAAATCCCAAAGAACAGGCCCACGGTTGCCGAAAGCCCTACTCCGATGAAAACCGAAGTCCACGGCAGGGCCATCGGTACCGACGTCAGATTCCGAACCGTCACCGCCACCAGCCACGCCGCGCCCACTCCCGCCAGACCTCCGGAGCCTGAGAGCACCGAGGATTCCACCAGGAACTGCTTCAGGATGTCGGCACGCCTGGCTCCCAGCGACTTGCGGATACCGATCTCGTGGGTCCGCTCGGTGACTACCGCCAGCATGATGTTCATGATCACGATCCCCCCCACCACCATGAAGACCGAGACAATCCCCACAGCCATTGCGGCAATGGTGGCGGTGAGGCTTTCCCAAAGGGTCACGATCGTCTCCGAGGCGAAAATACTGAAGTTGTCGTCCTGCCCCGGTCTCAAATGGCGATACGACCGCAGCAGCACGCGCACTTCGTCCTGCGCCTCCGCCAGGCGCCGCTGGTCGATGGCCTTCGCCACCATCCGGATCCCGTTGCGGCTTCCGTAGGTCTTGAAGTAGCTCTCAATCGGGATCATGACGAAATTGTCCTGGGAATTGCCGAATACGCTCCCCAGCGTTTTGGCCACTCCCACTACTTCGTAAGGCGTGCCCTCCACCGCAATCGTCTTGCCCAGGGGGTCCTTGCCCTCGAAGAAGCGGGCCCGGATGTCGTTGCCGATAAATGCCACGGTCGCGTGCCGGCGCACCTCCTCGTAAGTGATCCCGCGGCCGATATCCACCTGTACGTTGTTTATGGCGGGGATGTTATCCGTGACGCCCTGGAGATCGACGTCCTCCATGGATTCCCCTTTGAAAGAGACGCGCGCGCGCCGCGAGGCCGCCATCCCGATTTCCTTCACCAGGACGGCCTGGCTCCTGACGAATTCGTACTCGTCCGGCCGGATCTGGGGATTGCGCTTCTGCATCTCGAAGAACTTCTTCGGGTCCCACGGTCCGAACCATGCCATGCGGACCACGCGGAAGCCGTCGGACCCCATGTTGGAAACCTTTTCGGCGATGTACACGTTCATCCCGTGGATCAGGGCCGTCACCGCGATCAAGGTGGTCGTGGCCAGAATGATCCCCAGCAGCGTCAGAAAACTGCGGAGTTTGTTCTTCCGTAGAGAATCCAGGGCGATACGGGTAGCTTCCCAAAACGAAGCGCTCAGGCGGAATTGTCGGCGTCTAGCCACTTTGGTCTTCCATAAGAGACGTATTCAACCTTCTGCTTGTTCCCCTGTCGTGTGTTTTCTCGCGCCGAATGTAGGGACGTTTGGCTGACGCAATTATTAGTCGGAGAGCTCGGGACGGCACCGTAACTTTTTTCCGCCCGGCGACGAACACTCTTCCGGCGACCAATGCTTCGTTTCTTTGGGAGGTCACCACGCCGTGACCATCCGGGTCGTACATTCACCACACATGTTAAGGAGAGCACGATGAAGCTTCGCAAAATCAAAGGGAACATCGCCCGTGGTTTTTTCACCATACTTGTCCCGTTCCTGGGAGCGGCTACCGCCGTCCAGGCCGGCACCGATCAGAGCGCCCTGGTAGTTACCGTGTCAAACGCTGCCAAGAACCAGCTCTTGGTTTACAGCCCTGCCGGCAAACTGATCCAGACGCTTCTTACCCAGGGTCAGGGTGGCGCCGGCGGCAACGCGGGAGGCATCCAGGCCAAAGGAAACCTGGTCGCCGTCGTGAATTTCGGCTCGCAGTCCGTGTCCATTTTTGAGCGAGAGGGCAATGGACTCGAGATGAAGCAGTTGGTGCCCACGGTCTCCGGCCCGGTCAGTGGTACAGAACCTTCCCCAACCCGTCAATACACCCTTCGGATTGGTTACCCGCGGCGACGATGCCTACGTCACCATCGCACATGCCGATGAGATCACCCTGGTCCGCCACGGGAAGCTTCTGACCGTCACGGGTTCCGGAACGCAGCATGCCCCATGCTGGCTGACCCTGGTGGGACCCTTTCTGTTCTCCAGCAACTCGCCGAGCCTGAGTCTCTCCCGCTATGCCGTCTACGGCCAAAAAATCGTGCAGGACGCGGCCGTGGCAGCACAACTGAATGGCAGTCCGACCGATATTGCCTCGGGCGACGGATTGGTGGCGGTAATTGACGGCAGCGGCCACCTCTCGATCTTCAGCGTCGACGAGGACGGCAACCTGACGCTCCAAGCCGCCCCCGCCATCCCCACTGCGGCCAATGGCGTTGCCTTCGTTCGGGCCGAAGACTGAGAGTCAGAAGCTGTGAAGAAATCAAGATCCGCAGCCGGAACCGCCCTGCCGCCACCACAACAGCCCCTGTGTTTTCAGGTCCTGTGTCTCCAGAGGTGGGGCGGTTCCGTCTGCCAACGCCCGCTTGCGGGCGCTTTCTTTCCCACCTCCTCCGCAACCGGTTGCAGCCCCTGAAAAACCACATTCACGCCGGAAAGTAGAAAGGAACTCCCTTCCCGCGGCATCCCCCTACTGACACGGCCCCACCATCCGGTCGGGCCGCTGTCGGAGGAGACAGGAATGACTCGTCGTTTCGTGTGGATCGCGGCCGCGGCTGGCTTCGTATTCGCCATCGCCGGTTTCAGCCAATCAAAAAACCAGACTCCCGCGCAGCCCACAACGCGCGCTCGAACCCAGCCCGAGCTGGCCAATCCCGTCCCATTCCGGTCCGCTGACGGCCGGATCACGGGTTGGAAAGTCACGATTCCCGGGAATCGCCCCCTGGCCAGTCCAGCCATCGCCGAAGGCAAAGTCTTCGTCGGGGGCGGTTTCGGCAGCCACGAGTTCTACGCCTTCGACGCGGCCACCGGCAAGCGCATCTGGACCTATCAGACCGCCGATGACGGACCCACCGCCGCCGCCGTCTCCGATGGCGTGATCGCCTTCAACACCGAAAGCTGCGAGCTGGAAGTGATCACCACCGCCGGCCGGCCGCTTTGGAAAAAGTGGCTCGGCGATCCCTTGATGAGCATGCCTGCGATTGCCGATGGCGTGGTCTACATGGCATACCCCAACTCCCGCGGCGATGGCAAGTACTATCTGGCGGCGTTCGATCTGAAGACCGGTGCCGAGCGATGGAAGTACCCCATGGCCGGCGAGATCATTACGGCGCCGGTGATCGAGCGCGACCGCGTCTATTTCGCTACCGTGAATGGTTCGGTGGTTTCGCTGAACCGCCGCGACGGCGCCAAGGTCTGGCAGGAGGACGCCAATGCCACCTCCGCCCCCGCCGTGTGGAACGAGCGGAGCTACTTCAGCCGCCGCCAGCAGACCACCCTCAGCCAGGCAGGCAAACCAGTAGTCCAGCAGACCGAGCTGGTGGCGTCGCGCGCCATCGCCGCCCCGCAAAGCGGCCTCCAGGATCTGCGCGCCACCCGGCAGAATGCCGACTACCTCGACTATGCCAAGCGGAAACAGTCCGCCTCCGAGCGGAAGAGCCAGGCATACGACGCGTCCGTCGGCTTCGGCGGCGCCGCCAAAGGGTCCGCCGTCATGGCTCCGGCGCAGGCCAACATCGGGCAGGCCAGCGTGCACGGTATCTGGGCCTATCAGGGATCCAAGTCCTTCGTGGACAACGGGCGGCTGTTCAGTTCGATGGGCAACAACGCGCAAAGCGTGGACCCGAACACCGGCAAGGTGAACTGGACGCGGGCCCTGCGTAAAGGAACGGATACCGCTGTGGACGCCGTGCTGACGCCACCGGCCATCGTCAACGGCAAGGTGTTTGTCGGCGCCAGTTCCGGCGAGGTCTACGTCCTATCCGCGCAGACTGGCGACGTATTGTGGAAGGTGGACATCGGGGAGCCCATCTCCTTCCAGCCCGCCATCGCTGGTGGACGCGTCTACGTCGCCGCCAACCAGGGCACCCTGGTATGCCTGAACACCAACGACCCCCACGACGATGGCTGGCTCATGTGGGGAGCCACCGCCGCCCACAACGGCCGGCCCCGCTGAGCCAATGAGCGTCAAGAGCCGCAGCAGGGCAGCCACATGGAAGGGTCACCGCTGAACGCAAAGCGGCCTCCAGGGGCGCGCCAGTCTTCGGGCGAGATGTCGCGGGCGACGCTCCAGTCCGTTTTCGTTGATGATCAGCCCCAACAAAAGGACGCCGCTGCCCGCTCAGCCGTAGAATGGAGGCACATGAGCTGCGAGGAATTGAGTGCGCAATAATCTGGTTTGCGCCCGGCCGTTCGTTGCGTTGGCGAAAACATGGCGAATCCGCACCTTTATCCACCGCTGAAACGCTCCACCCAGATACCTCTCTTAGCCCTGCCAAACTTGCTCAGATGGAGCGGCTTTCAATCAAGGCGTTGAGACTTTCACTGGTTCCTGGGCAAAGGGACTGCCTGAAGACGAGGCCGGATGGAACCATTCTCGACGGACATCATAGAATCTACGTTCTCCGCCAACGCGGCGTGGATGTTGACGCACTGCCACGCGAGATCAATGTGAAGAGGAGCCTCTGATCATGTGGACCGAACTTTACTGGATTGACGGGCCCTGGCCCGGAAAACTCGCGTTGGCCGCACGGCCCCGAGGCGGTGACTGGCTTGAGGAGGAGATCGCGAGTTGGCGCAGGGCTGGAATCGACGCGGTGCTCTCTCTGTTGACGCCCGAGGAAGAACACGATCTCGATCTGAAGGCCGAAGGGCAGGAGGCAAGGGCGCAAGGCATCGAGTTTATTTCGTTTCCGATTCCGGATCGTGAAGTGCCGAACTCGGAGTCCCAGATGGTATCTGCTCTGGAAAAACTCGACACGGCGCTGTCGTCTGGTAAGAACGTCGTTGTTCATTGCAGGCAGGGCGTTGGCCATACGGGGCTGGTAGCAGGTTGCCTTCTCGTCTCGAAAGGTCTGACCCCGGAAACCGCGGTTCGGACCCTGAGCGCCGCTCGTGGTGTGGCGGTTCCTGAGACATCGGAGCAGCGTCACTGGATCGACCACTACGCCACGATTTCCGCAGGCGCCAAGTGATGGCTCGAATCCCTCCTTCCCCGCCACGATAAAATCGACGTGCTTGTGTCCGTGAGATCCCGACGACGCTTCTGCCGTGAACAGCGGTTACCAGGCGACCCGACCAGGGTTCGCCCTTTCGCGCTCCGGCGATTGCTCTTGCACGCACGCGAACCCCGCAGTAGTTCGCAGCATAAATCCGGTTTCCCAGGACGTATTTCCGTGACCGGCGCTTCGAGTAGCCTTACCGAAGAAGGACCTTGAAGCCTTCCAGGATGAAGTGGCGGTCGTTCGTCAAGACTTCGGTGATCCCCTGGCGTCGCATCGTAGTCATGGATACGCAGTCCACCAAACTGTAACCTTTGTCGGAGCGCTGCTCATAGAAGCTTAGCCCTGCCAGGAAAGATTCCCTCGATTGGGAATGAACGGTTACAGACTCGTCGTCCAGGATTCTACGAACGACGCGAGCGGCCGCCTCCGTCAAGAACGGACCCCGCAACGCCAGGCCGTCGAGAAGTTCCGTCAGGATCTCATCGGTCGTGACCGGTCGCACCTTTCCCAGCGCCATCCGGGCGCGAATTGCCTGACTACGGCGCTGTACGGCGCTGATCGTGCGGGTGAAGGGCTGCACCCCAGTAAAGCGTATCGGCGAAGACCAGCTTCACGTCTTTTTCGGCGCCGTGGAGGTGGTAGTCGAGATTGGAGAAGTAGTCTCCGGGGACCTTCGCCCACTCTTGGGCCGGCGCTGATTTCCCGATAGCCGAAAGATCAGCCTCCAGCGAGCCGGGGGCGAAATCGATGGCAAGGCGAGCCAGCTTGGAAGGAGTCCCTGCGCTCGAACGTTTCAGCGCACCCCGTCGTGGTTTGGTTGCGATAGCCATTCGTTTCTGAAATCAGTATACCGTCTAGCTGTCGCCGCTCATAGGAATGCCGACTGCCGAGACCGGTGTTTCAAGGGATAGACCTTGACTCGGGGGCGCGGCCGTCAGATCCCCGGACGCAAGCCGACTTGTCATTACTAATCCGCCCCTGGCCGACCTCCGCCCTCCACTCTGCACTACCTCAATCACCGCCTACTCGTGCCGGAGTGCGGAAACCGGGTTGATGCGCGAAGCCCGCCAGGCGGGCACAAAGGCCGCCAGCGCAACCACCGCGGCTAGCGTGCCCGTCGCACCGGCGTAGACCACCAGGTTCGCCGCCTGAATGCCGAATAACTGCGATTCAACGTAACGGCTCAGCACAAAAGCGGCTGCCAGCCCGATCACGATTCCCCCAGCCGCCACGCGGCCTGCATCGAGCAGCACCATCCGCACCACATCGGCAGGCAGGGCGCCCAGCGCCATGCGGACGCCGATCTCCCCCGTGCGCCGCGCCACTGCGAATGCGATGACGCCATAAAGGCCGATGGCGGCAAGCAGCGTCGCCAGGATGCCAAACGCCGTCGATAAGCCGGCGACTACCCTGGTCGTGTACAGCGATTCGCCAATCCGCAGTTCAACCGGCTTGATTTCGGGCACAGGCAAGCCTGCATCGGCTTCTCGCACCGCCCGGCGAATGGCGGCCGCGAGGTGGGCATCGTCGCCGGTGACGCGGACGTAAAATGCCAGGCGGGCCGGCTTCTCGCGCTGGGTGTACGGGAAAAAGATCGTGCTACCCACCGGCCGGCGCACATTGGTGCGTACGTCCGCCGTGATACCCACGATTTCCCGATCGAGCGCCGGCGCCTTGGGACCCAGTATCCCGACGTGACGCCCAATCGGGTTCTGGCCCGCGAAGTAGCGCTTGACGAACGCCTCGTTCACCACCACAGCTTTGGGCGCCGCGGTGGTATCCCGATCGTTGAACTCGCGGCCGGCGCGCAGCGGAATCCCCAACGTGTGGAAGTAGCCGGGGCTGATCGCTTCGAGCGAGGAACTGGCGAATCCCTTGTCCGGATGATAGCCTTCCACCTGAATGCCGCTACCCCAGCCCGCGCCGCTGTAGGGACCGCCATCGCCCGCGGCCACGCCGCCCTGCTCGGCAAGCGCGGAGAGACGCTCCAGCAGATCGTGGTAAAAGGCGGCGGCCGCGGCCGGGCCGGTGCGGATGAGCGTGGCGTCCACGGAAAACATCGACAGGTGCTTGGTGCGGAAGCCGCGGTCGGCGTTGATCAGGTTGGCGGCACTGACGCTGAAAAGCCCGGCGCCCACCACCAGCATGAGAGAGAGTGCCACCTGCGCCGTTACCAGCATGCGCCGCAACCGCGCCGAACTCCCGCGGGAAAGGACGTTGGAGGCCTGATCTTTCAAGATACCGGCCACATCTGGCCTGGTCGCCTGCAGGGCGGGAACCAGGGCGAACAGCAGCGCGCACACCATCGACACAGCAAGCGAGTAGCCGAGCACCCGCAGGTCGAGCGAATTCGTCACCCAGCCTCCCGTGGCATCCCGCGGCAGAATGCGAAGCAACGCGGAGGTCGACCAGTGTTCCAACAGCAGGCCGGCGACCATCCCCGTTACGGCCAGTAGCACACCCTCGATCAGCAACTGCTTCACCAGCGCCCAGCGTTTCGCGCCCAAAGCCAGACGGATGGCGATTTCCCGTTGTCGCCCCGCAGCGCGCGCCACCAGCAGGCCGGCCACGTTGGCACACGCGATCAGAAGCACCAGTCCGACCATGATCATTAGCACGGTGAGCGGTTTTTCCCACCTTTCCCGCAGTTCCGTGATGCCATGTGCGGCAGGGCGCAATTCGAGGCGGCTCTTGAGCAGCGCCTCGCGCGTTTTCTGGTCGTGCGGGCCGCCACCCTGGCTCAGATCGGCTTCGCGGATGGCGTGATACACGACGTTCGTGGCCGCCTGCGCCTGAGCTTGGCTTTCGCCCGGTTTGAGGCGCGCGAAGATAGTGAGCCAGCTAAAGCTGCGGTCCTCGATGGGATTCATCGCCGGGGCAATCGCACGCTGCATGGCGATGGGGACAAAGAGGTCGGGGGATTCGCCCTGGACCAACCCGTTGAAATCGGCGCCGGCCACGCCGATCACCACGAACGGTTGGCCGTTGATCGCCACCTTCTGATTCAGGATGGCGGGATCCGCGCCGAGACGGTTCGCCCAGAATCCGTGGCTGAGTACGGCCACGGGATTGGCGCCGGGCGCGCCGTCGTCGTCCGGCACGATTACCCGGCCGAGAGCCGCGGAAGCACCCAGCGTTGGGAAGTAATTGCCAGTGACGATTTCAGCGTCAGCAGCCTGCGTGCTGGACCGCCAGGCGATCCGTACCGGCGCAATGGCACAAGCCAGAGTGCCGGCAAACGCCGGATCGCGATCGCGCAGGTCGCGGTAAAACGGGTATGGGAAAACGGACTCGGAGTTCGTCGACCAGCTCGACGAGCTGTTGCCGGGCCCGGAATAGCTGCCATGCACAGCAAACAGCCGTTCGGGGTCGGCAATCGGCAGCGAGCGAAGTACGACTTGATCCAGGAGAGAAAAAATCGCGGTATTGGCGCCGATCCCTAGAGCCAGCGATAGCACGGCGGCTGTAGTGAAGACCGGACTGCGGCGCAACGCGCGCACGCCATGCAGCAGGCCCTTCCACACAACTCCATTGTGACTCATCGGGAATTGCGCGGCCACCTCGCGGGCTGGCGGATCAAAGCCTCGGTCCAGCAAAATATCACGCCAGCAGGCGATACTGAGTCTTTGGGTTTATCGGCTTTGGTGGTGTCTCTGTTTCAAGGGCGTTGGTTCCAAAGGAGAAGTGTCGAGGTGCCCCGCATGTCAAAGCTCCAACCGAAGATCTTTACCATGGGCATCTGTATCATTCGCGTCACTGAGAAACTCGCCTGCCCGCCCTCCCTTCTGGCGCTGATGCTGAGCACTGCACCGCATCCGCTCCCGGCGCAAGCACCCGGCGGACCGGCAACACCCAAACCCGTCGTGCCGGAATGGGCGCAGCCGGGTTCCGCCACGCACGTCCAGGTAGCGCCACCGTCGGATTTTCACAGGCCCAGCAAGAATTTCGATACACCGATCGGCATATTTGAAGGCCAGTCCGACATTGGAAGCGCCTTGGTACCGGGCAGTGCCAGCTACGACGCCAGCACGAAGCAGTACACCATCAACTCCGCTGGCTACAACGTCTGGTACACACGCGACGAGTTCCGTTATCTCTGGAAGAAGATGTCTGGCGACATTTCACTCGCCGCCGACGTCACGTACCCGGACCCGAACGGCTACGGGGACCGCAAGGCAGTCCTCGTTATTCGCCAGGACCTCGATGACGACTCCAAAGAGGCCATCACCGCCGTGCACGGTCTCGGCATGATCCATCTGGCGCAGCGTCCTGAGAAAGGCGTGCGCATCAAGGATATGGAGTATCGCATCGGGGGCCGCGGCCGTCCCGGCGGCGCCAGCCCTGACAGTCTCGTCAACGTCGTGGCCAAGCGCATTGGCATCGAAAAGCACGGCAACTCCTTCGCGCTCTTCGTCAGTGTGGAAGGCGAACCCATGCACCAGTTCGGCCCACCCATCAACCTGCACATCGACGGGCCCTTCTTCGTTGGCATCGGCTTCTGCTCGCATCTGCCAGACAAGTCCGATAACGCCGTGCTGTCCGACGTCATTCTTGAGAACTCCGCCGGCAAGGTCCACTAACCCGCCGGTAGTCGCGCAGCCTTTAGCAACCATCGCCCCTGCGCGTCCATCAGGGCGAGCCATCAGGTGTTTGGATGTCCCAACGTTCTGCCGTTGCGAGACACCCCTGAAGGTTATCCGGTAAACGGTCACGGCGGCAGGTAAAATGTTTTGCACGCATTTTCAACGTGCCAGCCCCCGAAAGCCCAACATCAAGATGTTGGCCCGATACAATACGGGTGTAAGAACGCGGACGCCGCCCCTGTCCGTTTTCGTTTATGATCGGTACCCATACTTCAATGCCATTCTCCCGACAGGCCTGCTTCCCGGACGCTCACGCCATTCCAAGCCCGAAATTGGCTTCGTTTCGTCGAGATGGAATTCCGAGCCGAACGCCCTCCTTCGCGATCGCGCCTCCCCACGTGGCGGAATTGGGTTCGTTCCGCGAAACCCAACTCCTTTGTTTCCAGCCACTCAGCCATCAAAATGGGTTCGTTTCGTATTTTCTCCCGGAGTCATTTATCTCCACCCCGGTACACCCGCAATTGGGTTCGTTTCGTCAGCCTCCAAGCCCCCGGCCCCTGGCCCCTGGCCCCTGGCCCCGTCCCCCTGGCCGCCCACCGCTAATTCCCCCCTCCCCTCCACGTCCCTACAGTGGAAGAGCCTGATAGGATGAAAGCGTTAATGGCGGCCCCCATGGAATCGGCCAACTTGTCCGCGACGGATCTGGAACGGATCTTTCGCGAAAACCACGCGATGGTGTTCCGGGCGGCCTACCGCGTCACCGGCAACGTCAACGATGCCGAGGATGTTATGCAAACCGTCTTTCTGAGGATGCTCAAGCGCGATCCCGGCGCCGATCCGGTGGGCAACATGGCGAGCTTTCTGCACCGCTCCGCCGTCAATGCCGCCCTGGACCTGGTCCGCACGCGCCAGAACATCCGCAACATCCCGCTGGATGAACTGGAGCCGGTGCTCGCCGAGCCCGCCCATCGCAGTCCGGAGCGCGCCCAGTCTTCGGGCGAGATCCGCGACTGGCTGCGCGGCGCCCTGGCCAGGCTCAATCCGAGGATCGCCGAAATGTTCATGCTCCGGTTCTTCGATGGAAAAGAGAATCCCGAAATCGCGCGTCTGCTCAACACCACCCCCGGAACGGTTGCGGTGACCCTGTCCCGTACGCGCGACCGTCTGGAAAAAGAGTTCCGAGCCTATCAGGGAGGAGTCGCATGACACCCACCGAAAACAATCCCGCCGAATTCAATCCTATGGATCCTGCCCTGGAGCGAGCCATGTCCGAAATTCGCGACGAAGCCCCCGATTCCGCGGTCATCGACGCCGCCGCCGCCCGCGTCTGGGCGAGGCTGGCCGAAGCGGTTCAACCCACCGCCTCGCACATCCGCGGTTGCGCCGATTTTCAAGCCCTGCTCCCCGACTTCCGCGCCGGCCGCCTTCCCGAAGCCCGCACCACCCTGTTGAAGGACCACCTCCACCAGTGCGTGGTCTGCCGTAAGATCTATGAAGGCAAAGTAGTTCCCATGCCTGTCCTGCGTACGCGGCGGGTCTCGTATCCCGTCCGCTGGGCTGCCGCGGCGGTAGTGGTGGTGGCCGCGGGAATGTCCGTCTGGATCGCGGTCGATCAGTACGGGACTCGCACGGGCCACGCCATTGTTCAGACCGTCAACGGCACCCTGTACGAAGTCTCCGCCGCGGGCATTCGCCCCATCTTGGCCGGCCAGGATCTGCCGGACGGCATCGAGCTCCGCACCGCCCCGAATTCCGACGCCATGCTGCTGCTGCGCGATGGCTCGGTGGTGGAATTGCGCGAGCGTTCCGGCATGTCCACTTCGCAGACTGCCAGCGATCTGACCGTTCGCCTGGCGCGCGGCAGCGTCATCGTGCAGGCCGCCAGGCGCCGCACGGGCCACCTCTATGTGGCCACCGCCGATTGCCGGGTGGCCGTCACGGGAACGGTCTTCAGCGTGAGCTCCGGCGTGAAGGGCTCGCGCGTCTCCGTGATTCAGGGTGAAGTGCGCGTCTCCCAGGACAACCAGGAGAAGATCCTGCACCCGGGGGAGCAGGCCGTCACCAGCAGCAGCCTGGAGCCGGTTTCCGTGAAGGACGACATTTCCTGGAGCCGCAACCGCGAGCGCCTAGTCCAGCAGTTGGCCGCGCTCTCGATCAGCCTCCAGCAGATCCATCTTCCCGCGCTACGCTACTCCAGCCGCTTGCTGGGCCGCTTGCCCGCATCCACCGTCTTCTTCGTCAGTATTCCGAACCTCTCTCAGTATCTGGGTGAGGCGCAGTCCGTACTCCACCAGAAAATGTCGGAGAGCCCTGAGCTGAGCGCATGGTGGGCCGGCCGTGGCCTGAACGTGGAGCCGGTGATCGAGAAACTGCGCGCCGCCAGCGAATACCTGGGCGACGAAATCCTCATCGTAGGCGCAGGCGCCTCCGAGGGCATGCATGGCCCGGTGTTCCTGGCGGAAACCAGGCGTGACGGATTCCCCGAGTTCCTGAAGAACCAGGGCCTGGGCCTCACCGTCGAAATACGTCCCGGCCTCGCCCTGTTCGGGCCCGTGCCGGCCGCCGTGAAGGGGCTGGCCGACTCGCTCGATGCGCCGGACGGTTTCCAGACCACGCCCTTCTATGCGCGCGTCGCCGAATCCTACCGCGATGGCGCGGGCCTGCTGTTGGCCGCCGATCTCTCGCGCATGTCGAACCAGCCCTTCCATGCGGCCCCGCTCATGGCCAACCCGAATGCCCCGGCCCCCAACGCGGCAGTCCCCAATAGAATGGCCGCCCTCGCGCCAGGTGGCCGGTACTTCATCGGCGAGGAGAAGGAAGTCAACGGCCAGTTGAAGGCCGCCGCCAGCCTGGAGTTCGATGGCCCGAGGACCGGAATCGCGGCTCTGCTCGCCGAGCCCGCGCCCATGGGCTCGCTCGACTATGTGTCTCCGGATGCCACCCTCGTCACGGCATTCGCAGTCAAGAACTCGTCCGCCATTGTGGACCAGGTGATGGGGCTGATGGACAACCTGCCCATGGTGACCAGCAAGACCCGCGCCGACGTGCACCAACAGACCGGCCAGGACGTGCGCAAGGACGTGGCTGCCAGCCTGGGCGGCGAATTCTCGCTGTCGCTCGATGGCCCGCTCTTCCCGGTTCCCTCCTGGAAGCTCGTCACCGAAATCTACGATCCCGCCCGTCTCCAAACCACCTTGCAGAAGCTGATCGAGGCGCATGACCAGGACGCTGCCAAATCCGGCGACAAGCCGCTCCGCACCTCCCTGGAGACCCTGGAGGGCCATACCTATTACATGATCGCCAGCGGTGACGGCAACCCCTTGACCGAACTGCACTACACCTTTGCCGACGGATATTTGATCGCGGGGCCCAGCCGTGCCCTGGTGAGCCGCGCGCTCCAGATCAAGATGGCCGGCACATCGATCACCCACTCGGCCCAGTTCATCGCCATGACGCCGCGCGACCATCACGCGCACTTTTCCGCCTTGATCTACGAGAAGCTGGGCACCACGCTGGCGCCCCTGGCCAGTCTGTTGGGCGCATTTGCTCCCGCCGGCGGCGGTATTCCCCAAGGCGCAATGCAGAATCTCGGCAACATCAAGCCCATGATGATCGCCGCCTACGGCGAGCCCGATCGGATCACCATTGCGGGCGCCGGCGATCTGAGCAGCGGAATGTCCAACCTCATGGGCGGAAACCTGTTGGGAGCTATGGTGGGCAACGCCGTGCCCTTCACACATTTCCAGGGAACACAGCGGCGTCAACCTGCGTTTAAATAGGTTAATGGAATCGGTTATCGAGTTGGACGGCCTGGAAGTGCGCTTCGGCAAGCGCGCCATCCTCAAGAACCTGAAAGCCTCGCTGACCGGGCGATCCATCGGGCTGCTGGGGCCGAACGGGGCCGGGAAGTCCACCCTTCTCAACACCCTGCTCGGGTTTCACAAGCCCTACTCGGGGACGGCGCGCATTCTGGGCCGCGATATCCGGACCCACGCGCGCCAGGTGCGCAGCCTCATCGGCTACATGCCCGAGAACGATTCCTTCATCGCCTCCATGACCGGCGTCCGCTTTGTCCGGCTGATGGCCGAACTGGCGGGCCTGCCGCGCGAGCACGCCCTGGAGCGCGCGCATGAAGCGTTCTTCTATGTCGGGTTGGGAGAGGTCCGCTACCGCACCCTGGGCACCTATTCCCTGGGCATGAAGCAGTCGGCCAAACTGGCGCAGGCCATCGCCCACGGCCCCAAGATCCTGTTTCTGGATGAGCCCACCAACGGGCTCGATCCGCCCGCGCGGACGCGCATGATCCAGCTCATTCAGGAGATCCGCGACCGCGGCGACCTGCACCTCATCCTCTCCTCGCACCTGCTGCGCGATGTGGAAGAGTGCTGCGACGAGGTGCTCATCCTCAAAGACGGCAACATCGCGGCCTTCTGCAACCTGGAGGAGGAGCGCCGCTCCAACCGCCGCTTCCTGGAAATCGAGACGCGCGGCGGGGTGAACGGGTCGTTCCTGGCCACCATGGAGAGGCTGGGCTGCGAGACCGCTCCCGGCGCACAGGGGCGCATCAAGCTGATTCTGCCGGACGGCCTGGAAGTCCGCCGCCTCTACGAGGTTGCCGCCGAGCAGGACGTACAGATCCGCCGTTTGAGCCACAAGCGCGATTCGCTCGAGGATATCTTCCTCAAAGCCATGGAGACTGCCGATGGCCGTTTATAAGAAAACCTACCGGCCTTACGAGGGCGAGCTCACTCCGTCGTGGAGCCGCTTCCTGGTGATCGCGCGCTACGCGTTTGAGGACCTGCACCGGTCGCGCTTTCTGAACACCTTCTTCAGCCTGAGCTTCGCCTATCCCTTGATCGCCGCGCTCATCATCTATGTGCAGCACAACGGCAGCGTCCTGAGCCTCCTCGGCGTCCAGGGCGCCAACCGGCTGATCTCCATCAACGTCGTCTTCTTCCTGTCGGTTCTCGGCTGGCAAAGCATGCTGGCGCTGTTTCTGGCGTCGTTTATCGGCCCCGGCCAGGTCTCGCCCGATCTCGCCAACAATGCCCTGGCGCTCTACCTGGCGCGCCCGTTTTCCCGGAAGGAGTACGTCCTCGGGAAGATGACCGTCCTGCTGATCCTGCTTTCGCTGATGACCTGGGTGCCCGGCTTGTTGCTGTTCGGTTTGCAGGGCTACTTCGAAGGCTGGGATTGGATGAAGACCAACGTGCGCTTCGCCACCGGCACGTTTTTCGGCGCCTGGATCTGGATTCTGATCCTCGCCCTGCTGGCGTTGGCGCTCTCCGCCTGGGTGAAGTGGAAGCCCGCCGCCGGCGGCCTCATGTTCGGCGTCTTCTTCGTGGCCGCCGGGTTCGGCGCAACCATTAATGGAGTCCAGCGCACCAACTGGGGCAATCTGTTCAACATCAGCTACCTGGTCGGTTCGGTCTGGGCGCACTTGTTCGAGGGCGAAAACAGGACCACCAACGGAGCGGTCTTCTTCCGCGCCCCGCTGGGTGAGGAGCTTCCCCAGTGGTGCAGTTGGGCCGCTCTTCTGGCGCTCTGCCTGATCTGCCTCTACATGCTGGCGCGCAAGATCCGCGGCACGGAGGTCGTGCGATGAGCGATTCCCTCATCACCTTCGCCAACGTCTCGCGATTTTACGGGGAAGTGCTTGGCATCAACAAGGTGAGCCTGGCGATTCCCCCCGGCATCACCAGCCTGGTGGGCCCCAACGGCTCGGGCAAGACCACCCTCATGAACCTCCTGACCGGGCTGATCCACCCCACGCAGGGCGAGATCAGCGTTCTGGGAATACCGCCCAACCATCCCGAGCGCCTGTGCCGCCTGGTCGGCTACTGCGCCCAGTTCGACGCATTTCCCAAGGGCATGACCGGCTACCAGTTCATCTACTCGTTCCTGCGCATGTACGGCTGGAGCGACGCCGAGTGCGACCAGCGGACGCGCGCATCCCTGCAACTGGTCGGCTTGCAGGAGGCCGCACACCGCCCCGTGGCCGCCTACAGCAAAGGCATGCGGCAGCGCGTCAAGCTGGCGCAAGCCACGGCCCACGATCCGCAGGTGGTCATCCTGGACGAGCCGCTGAACGGCCTCGACCCCCTGGCGCGCGCCGAAGCCATCGCCATGTTCCGCCAGTGGGGCGACCAGGGCCGCCATGTCGTCGTCTCGAGCCACATCCTGCACGAGGTGGATCGCATCTCCGACCAGGTGATCCTGCTCAGCCAGGGCTACGTGGTGGCCGAGGGCCAGATCCATAGCGTTCGCAACGAGGTGAAGGAGCAGCCCATGCAGATCCTGGTGCGCTGCGACCGGCCCGGCATGTTGGCCTCGCGCCTCTTCCTTCAGGACCACGTGGTGGAGGCCAAGGTCAATCCCGATGGCAAAGGCCTGCTGCTGCGCACCAAGGATGCCGACGGCTTCTATCTGTTGTTGAACCGTGTAATTCTCGATTCGGGCCTGGAAGTGGAATCCGTGGCGCCCGCGGATGACGATGTGAATTCGGTCTACCAGTACCTGATCGGCGGCGAGGGAGCCACCGTATGAACCCGTCACCAACAAACCAGCCAGGCCCAACCGAGCCGATCGCAGCCCAGGGAAGCGGCGCCCCCGCTCCTGCGAGCGCAGCGAGCCCCAACCCCCAACCCCCAGCCCCCAGCCCCGCGAGCGTAGCGAGCCTCAGCCCCCAACCCCGCGAGCGCAGCGAGCCCCGGCCCCCCGCACCATGGGCGCGCCAGATCGGCGCGGTCCTCCGTCTGGAATTGAAGAAGACGTTCCTCTCCAAGCGGGGCTGGTGGATCTATTTCCTGGCGCTCGGCCCGGTGGTGCTCACGTTGATTCACTGGCTTTTCGAAGCCCGCCGCAGCGGAGGCCGTCACAGCATGGGCGAAGACAGCCTGATCTTCGCCGGGCTCTTCATGTTCTATTACCTGCGGGCCGGACTCTTCTTCGGCTGCATGGGAATCTTCTCCAATCTGTTCCGCGGCGAGATGCTGGAGAAGACCCTGCACTACTACTTCCTGACGCCCATGCGCCGGGAAATGCTGGTGGCCGGCAAGTATCTCGCCGGCCTGGCCGTGGCGCTGGTGCTGTTCGTAGGCAGCGCGACGCTTTCGTTCGTGCTGATCGGCAAACATTTCGGCGCGGCCTGGACCGACTACCTGCTCCACGGCCCCGGCCTGAACCAACTCGGCGCCTACGCGCTGGTAGCGGCGCTGGCCTGCATCGGGTACGGCGCGGTATTCCTGATGTGTGGCCTGTTCTTCAAGAACCCCATGATCCCCGCCGCGGTGGTGTGGGTGTGGGAAAACATCAACCCGTTCCTGCCGGCGGTGCTGAAGAAGATCAGCGTGATCTTCTACCTGAAGAACCTCTGTCCGGTGGAGGTCCCCGTCCCGCCGCCCTTCAACGTGATGGTCATCGACGCCGACCCGACCCCCTTCTGGGTCGCCGTCCCCGGCCTGCTCGCGGTGGCCCTGATCTTCCTGATTTACGCGGGTATCTCTGCCCGCAACGCGGAGATCAACTACGGCGAGTAACACGGGCATCCTTGCCTGTGTTGTTTTTCGGCCCCGTCACCAGCCACGTGCTTCGTCGGTGTGGCCTGAGTGTGTTGCCGTTCTTGGACCGTTACACGTACACCCGCCGCACGCGAGCGCTGATGCTGCACAGAATATTGTAGGAGATGGTACCGGCCGTGCGGGCGATCTGCTGGGCGTCCAGGCGGGCATCGCCCTCGGCGCCTAGCAGGGTGATTTCGTCGCCGGGACCCAGGGCGGCCGTGTGGCTCAGGTCGACGGTGGTGAGATCCATGGAAATGGTGCCGAGAATGGCCGAGAGCTTGCCGTCCGCAATCACTTTGCCGCGGTTGGAAAGCCGGTGGAAGATGCCGTCGGCATAGCCCGCCCCGACAATGCCGATGCGCATCGGCCGGAGCGTGCGGAAGGTGCCTCCATATCCCACCAGCGCGCCTTCCGGAAGGTCCTTCACCGCCAGGAGCTTGGCCCTCCAGGTGAGCGCGGGTTTTACATCGAGGAGTTGAGCCGGAGCATCGCCGCGCGCGGGTGAAACGTAGCCGTAAAGCGCGTGGCCGGCGCGCACCATGGTGTGCCAGCCTTCCGTGCGGCCGTAGCCGATGGCATTGGTGCTGGAGGTGTGCAGGCGGTCGGCATCCACGCCCGCCCCGCGTAGCGCCTCGCAGATGGAGTGAAAGTACGCCAGTTGATCGTCCGTCTGCGTGCTGGTGTAGTCGGTGGCGGAGGCGAAATGCGTCATCAAGCCTTCCAGTTGCGCGCGCCGGGTTTGGGCGAGTGTACTGAGGATCTCACCGGCCGAGGCGCGGGTGCCCAATCGCCCCATGCCGGAATCGATCTTGAGATGATAACGGATGGCCCTCCCGGAGGCGTCGGCGAGGCGGTCCAACTGGCGCATCTGGTCGAGCGAGTGAACGGCCGGCGTGAGATCGTAATCCACCAGGGCATCGCCCTCGTAAGGCAAAAAGCCGCCCATGACCAGAATGCGGGTCTGGTGAATGCCTCCCCGGCGCAGATTGACACCCTCGTCGACGGAGCTGACCGCCAGCCATTTGGCGCCTTCGGCGACCAGCACGCGCGAGACTTCGATAGCTCCGTGGCCATAGGCATCGGCCTTGACCACGCAGGCGACCTCCACGTGGGGGCCGACGACCGAGCGGACATTGCGGTAGTTGCGCGCGATCTGCTCGCGCGAGACCAGCACGTAAGAGCGAAAGGGAGCGGACACCATTTCATTCTAGCGGGCAGCCTGCGCGAGGCCGCAAGCGGGCGTAGGATAAGGGAGGGAGTCAGGAAGGCAACGCTCAACGACGAGATGCTGAACTCGCGCCGCGAACGCCGCGAAACTCCGAATTGCCCGGATGGGCTGATCCTGCTAGACTTAGAGATTCTGGGGTCAATCCAATTCGAGGTTGTTTAGTGAAGGTTCGCGTTCTCGTATCGTTCGCTATCATCTGTGTCTCGGCTGTCGCGGAAACGCCTGTAGTGCTTCCTGACGCGATTGTCGAAAACTATTGCGTCGCGTCCCGCAACCAGGAACAGGCGCTCAAATCCGCGTCGATGGACGTCGATATTGCGGGGTCGCTGCCCAAGTTAAAGAAGCAGGGAAAGCTGCACGCCCTGCGGCGCATCTCCAGCCTGGGCCGCATTACCTACGAACGGCTGCGTTTTGAGGGCGACAATACGGTCAAGCGAGAGGTCATTGCCCGTTACCTGACGGCGGAATCGGAAGCGCAGCACGGCCCTTCTCTCGCCGTGACTCCTGAGAATTACAAGTTCAAGTACAAAGGCCACGGCCAACTGGACGGGCGCGCTGTCTACATGTTTCAGGTGGCCCCGAAGCAGAAGCGCCAGGGCCTGTTCAAAGGCGAAGTCTGGATCGATGACGCCACATATCTTCGCGTCCAGGAGTCCGGCTACCTGGTCAAGAGTCCGTCCCTCGCGGTCCGCAAGGTCGCTTTCGTAAGAAGGTACGAGATCCGGGACGGAATTTCGGTGCCCCGCGAAATGCAAAGCGTGACGGACACCTGGCTGGTCGGCAAGGCGGAGCTGACGATCGAGTTCAGCAATTTTTCGATCGATGGCTCTAAACAGGGCGTAGCGGGCGATACGGACGGCCAATAGGTGGCCCACGTTTTCGCTTTTCAAAACGGCGCTCCCTTGGAGAATACATGAGAACGCTCTTTCTGAATCCCCCATCCTTTGAAGGCTTCGACGGCGGCGACAGCTCGCGCTGGCCGGCCTCCCGCGAAATCGAGTCGTACTGGTATCCGGTATGGCTGTGCTACCCCGCCGGCATGCTGCCGGATAGCAAAGTCGTGGATGCGCCGCCGCACAAGATCTCGATCGAGCAGACGGTCGCGATGGGCAAGGATTTCGAATTGCTCGTGCTTTACACCTCCACTCCCGGTTTTCACGTCGACGTGAAAATGGCCGAGATGATGAAGGACGTCAACCCCAAACTGAAGGTGGCCTTCGTGGGACCGCCCGTGACTGTCGAGCCCGACAAAACGTTGCGCGGTACCAGAGCCATCGATTTCGTGGTTCGCCGGGAATTCGACTACCAGATCGCGGATTACGCCAAAGGCAAGCCGCTCGAAGAGTTGCCCGGCGTGAGCTTCCGCAGGAACGGGCAGATCGTCAACAACCCGGAGGGTCCGGCCATCGAGAATCTGGATGAGCTGCCGTGGGTGACCAAGGTCTACAAGCGAGATCTGGACATCACGCGCTACAACGTCCCCTTCCTCCTGAGCCCGTTCGTTTCGCTCTATACCTCGCGCGGTTGTCCGGCGCTGTGCACATTTTGCCTCTGGCCGCAGACGCACTCGGGACATCGCTGGCGCCTGCGATCCTCCGACGACGTGGCCAACGAAGCCCGTTACGCGCTGGAGAATTTTCCCCAAATGAAGGAGATCTTCTTCGACGACGACACCTTCAACTACCGCAAGGAGCGCACCATCGAGCTGTGCAAGAAGCTCCAGCCGCTCAAGCTCACCTGGTCGTGCACGTCGCGCGTCACCACCGACTACGACACGCTGAAGGCCATGAAAGAGGCCGGCTGCCGGCTGCTGATCGTGGGGTACGAATCGGGCGATCCGCAGATCCTCAAGAACATCAAGAAGGGCGCCACCGTGGATATGGCGCAGCGTTTCACGGCCAACTGCAAGAAACTGGATCTGAAGGTGCACGGCGATTTCATCATCGGCCTGCCCGGCGAGACCCGGGAAAGCATCCGCAAGACCATCGATTTCGCCAAGAAGCTGGACAACGAAACGATCCAGGTCTCCATCGCGCATCCCTACCCGGGCACCGAATTCTACGATTACGTCACGAAGAACAACCTGATCACCATCGATTCCATGACCGATGAGACCGGCCACCAACTGCCCAACGTGGTATACCCCGGGCTCGACCGCGGGGAACTGGTGGAGTGGGTGGAGAAGTTCTATGGCGAATACTTCTTCCGCCCGCGTGTGATCTGGCGCATTGTGAGAAAGGCTGTGTTCAACGGCGGCGAGCGCCGGCGGCTCACCAAGGAAGCCCGCGAGTATATGGCCCTCCGGTCCAAACGAAAGAGGTTTGTGGCCGATCATAAGGCCGCCAAACCGGCGCCTGTTGCCGCCAACTCCGGCGGCTAGCCCGACGAATGTCCAAGGAATCGGCCCGACTCCGACTGAAGACGTGGATCTGCGCCACCGTTGTCGTCTTCAGCAACGTATTCGGCAACTTTTTCATGAAACGCGGCATGCCGGCGGAGCTGCCCACCCCGCTCGCATACATCACGGTCTTGTTCCAACCGTGGGTGGCGCTGGGGGTGGCCCTGCTGATCCTGTGGCTGCTCTCGCGCATGGCTCTGCTGAGTTGGGCGGACTTGAGCTATGTGTTGCCGGTGACTTCGGTAGGGTATGTGTTGGTTGCGCTGGCGGGCAAAGTTCTGCTCAATGAACAGATCACTGCGAAGCGCTGGGCCGGGATCATCCTGATTGTGGCGGGCGTCGCGCTGGTGAGCGGCGGCAGCGCTCCGCAGACCACTCCGCTGATAGTCGAGGCAGGGGAGGCCGGCAAGTGAGGTGGATATGGGTCGCGATCATCGTGGCAGCTACCACCGTGGGCGAAGTCCTGCAGGCGATGGGTATGCGGCGGCACGGTGAGATCCGCGATTTCCGCCCCGGCGCCCTCGGCCGCGCCATGGCGGTGCTGGCCCGCAATCGCTTCGTCATCGGCTCGGTGGTGGCCATGGCGGTTTCGTTTTTTGCCTACATGGGGCTGCTGACCATAGCGGACCTCAGCTTTGCGGTTCCGGCGACGGCTGTCACGTACGTGCTGGAGACCGTTCTGGCTAAGTATGTCCTGAAGGAGCACGTCAACTGGCTGCGTTGGGCGGGTGCATCGCTGGTGATTTTCGGCGTCGCTCTGGTTTCTTTGTGATCTGGCTGGCACTGCCGGCCCTGGCCGCCGCCGCCTACTACGCGCTCGCCATCATCGCGGCAGTGAAATGGAAAATGGCGGATCGAAGCCGGCCGACAGACGACAAAAAACGATCGTCTGTCCCACTCCCACTGTCGATCCTCAAACCCATTCACGGCCGCGATCCCCAGTTTTATGAGGCGATCCGTTCCCACGCCGAGCAGGACTATCCCGAATTCGAGATCCTCTTCGGACTGAACGATCCCGACGACCCGGCGATGGAAGACATCCGACGTCTCCAGCGCGAGTTCCCCGGCCGGTCGATCGGCATCCGGGTGGTCTGCACCAAAGCACCCAACGCCAAGGTCGGCGTCCTGGCCGAATTGGCCGATCATGCCCGCTACCCGCTGCTGCTGGTCAACGACAGCGACATCGTGGTGGAACCCGGATACCTGCGGGCGGTGACAGCGCCTCTCGCCGATCCGCAAATCGGGATGGTGACTTGCCTGTACCGCGCCACCGCCGAGTCGTGGGCTTCCCGCGCGGAAGCCTTGGGCATCGCCACGGAATTCGCACCCAGCGTGCTGGTGGCTCGCCTGCTGGGCGTGGCGGATTTTGCGCTCGGGTCCACCATGGTGTTTCGCGCCGATGCCCTGCGCCGTTTCGGTGGGTTCTCCACCATCGCCGGGTACCTGGCCGACGACTACCAGTTGGGGCGCCATATCGCCCGGTTGGGCTATCGCATCGAGTTTGCGCCCGTGGTGGTGGAGACCGATCTGGGCGGAGAATCCTGGGGACAGACCTGGCGCCACCAATTGCGATGGGCGCGCACGATCCGCGTTTCGCGGCCCGCGGGCTACTACGGGTACGTGGTGACACACGCCACTTTGTGGGCGCTGGTGGCCTTCGCCTGCCACCAGTCGTGGGTCGGGGTGACGGCGCTCACCTTGCGGATGGTTGCGGGAGTGCTGGTGGGAGTAGCCGTTCTGAAGGACCGTCACGTTGCGACCGACTTCTGGTTGATTCCCGTGCGCGACCTCTTCGGATTCGCGGTCTGGCTGGGTGGCGTGTTCGGCCGCCACGTGGACTGGCGCGACCGCCGATTGCGGTTGCACGGCGACGGACATATTTGCGCGGAATCATATCGAAGACTAAGGTGATCCCGGGGCTCCCCTAACCCCCCCAAGCCCTACCCCTACCACTCCTACCACCCCTACCTCATTGACTTGCCTGTTCAAATAAGATAGTTTGAGATGTGATTATCTTATTATTCGGGCCGCCCGGATGTGGCAAAGGTACGCAAGCTGCTTTCCTTGCTGAGAGATTTCACATTCCCGCCATCTCCACCGGAGAGATGTTCCGAGCCGAGTGTAAGGCCGGCACGGAATTGGGACGCATCGCCTGTTCGGTTCTCTGCAAAGGTGGTCTGGTTAGTGACGAGATCGTGAATGGCATCGTGGCCGGTCGGATTGCACGGCCGGATTGCGCCAATGGCTTCCTGCTGGACGGTTATCCTCGCACAGTCCCGCAGGCCATGCACTTTTCAAACCTGCTCCAGCAGAGGAGCTTGCCCGATCCCATCGTAATCCATCTGGATGTGCCCGACGCGGTACTGATGCCACGGCTGACGGCACGACGCCAGTGCCCCCGGTGCCTGCGTATTTACAATATTCTGTCGCAACCACCGCGAATCGCTGAGACCTGCGACGACGACGGCGTTGCCTTACTCACCAGGGAAGACGACCGTGAGCCGGTGATCCGCCAGCGGCTGCACGCTTACCAGGAACTGACCGGGCCGATTCTCAAATGGTACGGAGAGTCCATGGTGCGCCGCGTGGATGGCGGCGCGCCGCCGAAACAGGTGGCCCAGGCGGTGGAGCAGGCTGTGAGACGGGGCCGGGTAGCTTCTGAGTCGCTTGCTTAGGTTGTAGTTTACTGAGGACTGAGCAAGAATCGCCGGCAAACGGGCGAGGCATGCGGAAACGCCTGCCCCACCTCTGAAAAGCGGTGACTTGCCAGGGTGGCGCAGGCGGTTCCGCCTGCGTTCCTGAACTTTTTGCTCAGCTTTTAACCTGAAGGTTTTGTGGAGATCCGCTTCCGCCAAGGCGGCCAGTTCGTGTTCCGATAGCACCTCATCATCCGGGGGCGCGGTCAGCAGCGATAACTCGACCGGGTCCATCATCGCGCGGAGAATCCTGGGTGCTGTGGCTACATCGCTCTCGGGAATGTGGTCCACCAGCATCCGAAGTTCTTTAACGTATCGTGCTGGTCCCGACTTTCGAAGCAGGGGGGAAGGGTCCCCCCTGACCCCCCTCATAACCTCAAACCACTAGACTCTATACTTTTGGCCCTACGTCGCCGGCACGCCCAGTTCCCGCAGCAACTGCGGCGTCTTGTAGATCTTCCGCAGCGCTTCCACGATTCCCTGCGCCGCTACATGCACGGCACGCGCCTGTTCGTCGCTGTACAAATAAGTGAGCGCCAGGCTTTCGATGTTGCCGTCAAAGCTGATTCCGACGATCTCGCCTTTCGCATTGACAGCCGGGTTGCCCGAGTTCCCCCCGGCGCTGTCGCAGGTGCTCACGAAGTTGAACGGCATCACCAGGTCCAGGGACGACTTGCCGTCAATCCATCGCTGTGGCAGCTTGTAGGGTTCCAGATTGTCGGCCAGGTGGAAGAGGCCGCCGATAGTGGTGGCGTATGGCACCGGCGCTTCGGTCTTGTCCCGGTACGCCTTCACGGCTCCGAAAGTCGCCCGCGGCGTGAAGGTGGCGTCCGGATAGTCGTTGATGCCGAATATCTTGAAGCGGTACTGCGCGATCCGCTCGCTGCTGGAGGCTTCCAGCGCTTCGATGCTGTCCTCGTGTTTCTTCAACAGCTTCCGCGCGGGCTCATCCAGCAACCGCGCCAGGCGGATCATCCCATCGTCGGACTTGAGCACCAGGTTATGATCGGCCGCCAGGCGCTTCCGCTGGGCGACATCCTTCAGCTTCGAGCCATGCACGAACTCTTCGGCGGCCTGCTGCGGCGTGCGCGCGCCCAGCACCGCCTTGAGGGGCGCCTCCTTGTCCCCGAGGGCCTTCAATTCCTCCAGGTAATGCGTAACCATCACGAGCTCCAGCGACTCGTCAATCGGGGCCGGCGAGTAGAGCGACAGTTCCAGCGACGGCAACGCGCTCTCGCGAAATTCCGGCAACCGCTGCTCGTTCGGTTTGCCGCGCTCTTCGGACAGGCGCACGATCTGGCGCGCGATCCGAAATAATGTGGACCCCCCGGCGGCGGGGCGCTCCAGGATCTCAAAGGGCTTTTCGAACGGCGTCCAATTCTTGTAGGCCGTGGCCACCTCATCCCACACCTTGCCGGCTTCCGTTCCCAGCTTCGGATCGCGCTCCACAGATGTGCGCAGCTTCCGCTCGAAATTCTGTTTGCGGGGCATCAGGCGGTCATCTTTCAGGCCGATGAGCTTGCCGGCGTTCGCCTTGTAGGCGTTGCCGAAATCGGACAGGGCCCGTTGCGCGATTCGCCGGTTCTCGGCGTTCTTGGCGGCGAAGGCTCGCAACGCTTCGATGCGGGTCTGCAGGCGGAACACGGTAAGGGGCAGGGAAGTGTCGCGGTAAAAAGTGAGTTGGGCGGCAGTGGCCAGCCGCGACGTCGCGCCGGGATTACCGGCCGAGAATACCAGGTCGCTGTCCTTGACTCCCTCGTTGCTCCATTTCAGGTAGTGCGGCGTGTCGGCCGGCTTGCCGTTCTCGTAAGCGCGCAGGAAGGCAATGTCGAAGTCGTAGCGTTGATAGGTGGAATGCTCGGCGTCGCCTCCAAAGAAGGCGCTGGCAAGCTCAGGCGCGAATACCAGCCGCAAGTCCGTGTACTTCCGGTACTGGTAGAGGTCGTAGCGCTCGCCGGAGAAGAGCTTCACCACGGTGCAATGGTTTCCGGTCGTCTCCGTGCAACTCTTCTCGATGCGCGCCACCGCGGCGTTGCGCTTCTGCAGGATCTCCGCGGCTTTCGTGCCGACTTTGGTTTCCTCTTTCACCTGCCTGGTGACGTCCTCCATTCCGAGCAGGACCTCGCCCTCCAGGCCGGGACAATTCTGTTCGTCCGCCTGGGCAGCCGCATAGAACCCGTCCGTGAGGTAGACGTGCGCGGGCGAACCGGTCTTGGAGAGGCACTCGGCAGCCACGTGATGGTTGGTGAGGACCAGCCCCGCAGGCGACACGAACGACCCCGACCCGCCGCCCACTTGTAGAGACGCCAGCCGGAGGTGCTCCAGGAACGAATCGCTAACATCGAAGCTGTACTTCTGCTTTACCTGCTCCTTGGGAAACTGGTTGAAGAGCCACATGCCCTCGTCCGCCCTCAGACGCACACACATCAGCGGGAAAAAGAGGACGCACACCACCACCACGGCGCGGAATTTCATAGGGAGCTCCCAGACAACAGTTTAGGACTTCCCGGTGCTGCTTTCCAGCAACGCGTCCCAGCGTGGGAGTTCCATTTTCCTGCGGGATCATTTCGAGCGTTTTTCGAGGCGATCCCTCGGGTGCTCGTCTGTAACGGCCTGCCACCGCCGCACGCGTCTTGTCGAGGCTGCTGAAGCCAATGTCTTATGGCCACAGTACCCATTCGCTGAATCGGGCACGTTTGTTCGATCAGCCCTGCAACTCCGACCGCGAAGATGAGCAAGCCGGCGGGCCAGGCCAACGGCCCCTTCGCACCGAAATGGACGGTGATGAAATTGCAGCAAATCCCACTAGTTCCCACCAGATATTGGCAAGGGCTCGACACTCGGCACTAGTATTTTAGGATTATTGTCGAGCTCCCCGTGGAATAGTATCATTCTCCCAAATCCGTTGTTTTTGAATCCTCGGGAGGGGGGATCAGGGATGTCGACCGTCAGAGTTCTGCTTACACTTGTTTCTTGTTTTCCGCTTTGGGCACAGACGAACATGGCTGTCCTGGGCGGAAGCGTCCAGGATTCGCAGCACCAGTTCGTTCAGAACGCCCGAGTTGAGGTGGCAGCCGTGGCCACTGCCGCGGTTCGCAGCACGGTAACCGATGGCAGCGGCCGGTTCGAGGTGGCCGGGTTGGCGCCGGGAGAGTACAAGATCCGCGTGGACAAACCGGGATTTGCGCAATTCGCCGCGCCCGTCCGGCTGGAAGTGGGCCAGCGGATGGAACTGAACCCAGTTCTGCAACTCGGCAGTAAAACGGAAACAGTGGATGTTGTCGGCAACACGGAGGTGCTCAAGACCACCGATGCGAGCGTCGGCGAAGTGGTCGAGACGCGTTCCGTTCACGAGTTACCCCTGAACGGGCGCATGCTCATCGATCTCGTGCTGACGGTACCGGGCGCTCACTTGAGCCACGGCGCTCAGTCCGGCGACATGAACCCGCTCTACTGGCGTCCCGGCCAGCGCTCCGCTGTAAGCGTAGGTGGAAGCCGCCCCAACGGGAATTACTTCCTTTTGGACGGCGTCACCAATACCGACCCGACGTTCAACACCACGAATCTCAGTCCGTCTCCGGATGTGGTTCAGGAGTTCCAGGTGCAGACCGGCAGTTATTCGGCCGAGATGGGCGGCGCCGGCGGCGGCCAGATCAACGTAGTCACTAAGTCCGGGACCAGCAGATTCCACCGCACGGCCTACAGTTACCTGCGGAATAACTTGTTCGACGCGCGGGGCTTCGAGGAAATGGCCGGGGACAGCCACCTGGTTCAGAATCAATTCGGCGCCGCGGTTGGGGGGCCCCTTTTCGGCAAGAAGACGTTCTTCTTTACGAACTACGAGGGTTTCCGCCAGACCCAGAACATGACCATGATCGATACCGTGCCCGGCATGGAAGAGATGGGCGGGGATTTCTCCCATGCGGGTGTTGCGATCTTTGACCCGAGTGACTCGCATGTCAATCCCAACTACGATCCGGCCAAGCCGATCACTCCCTCCAACTCCCAGATCATCCGCAGCCCATTTCCCGGGAACATCATCCCGGCCACGCGAATCAGCCCGGTCGCATCGACCATGCTGACCAACTACGTGCCCACGCCGAACACCATGGGCGACATGGGCATGGGCATGACTATGATGGGCCAGCCGCTGGTCTTCGGGTCGGGCGTGGATTCCAACAACTACATGGATGTGCGGGCGATGCGGCATACGGACAATCAGGGCACGGTCCGGCTGGACCGCATCCTGGCAAGAGGCGACAGCCTGTTCGCCCGGTACTCGATCAGCAACGAGAACGGATTCACCCCCCAGAACCTGCCCGGTTTCGGAGCCTTTCACGACAACCGTTCGCAAAACGCCGGCGCCAGTTGGAATCGCATCGTATCGCCCAACATCGTCAACACGGCTTCGGTGGCGCTTTCGCGGTTGAGCATGGACCGCTCCTCGGAGAACAATTCCTCGCATAACGATATCGTGTCTCAGTTGGGCATTCAGGGCGTCGGCTTTGGCGGGCCTAACGCGTACGGCGCTCCATGGTTCAATGTCCAGGGTTATTCCGGATTCGGCGACTCCTACGCGGCCACCCCGATGCATGCGTGGGACACGATTCTGGAAGGGCGCGACTCGCTGAGCTGGCAGCACGGCGCGCACAGCTTGAAGTTCGGCGGGAGTTATCGCTGGTACATCTGGCCGATGTGGGGATTCTTCCAAAACCGCGGCTATTACCAGTTCACCAACGGCTTCACTACGCAAACCGCCACCAACGATGGCACCGGGCAAGCCCTGGCAAGCTTCGAGTTGGGACTGCCGGCGGTGCGCCAACGCCAGGCCGGTGTTCCCAGCATGAACCTGCGCCAATGGTCGGCGGATGCCTTCGCTCAGGACACCTGGAAGCTCAGCCCGCTCACGGCGATCACCATCGGCCTGAGATATGAATTCATGTCTCCGCTGGCGGATCTCTCACGCCCGTGGAGCAACCTGGAGGTTCAGAATGGCCAACTGGTGGCTTTCATCGGCGGGCAGGCCGGTACGCCGCGCGGGCTGATGTACCCCAACAAGCTGCGGTTCGCGCCACGCCTGGGCATCGCGCACAATCTTCCGAAGGCGGGGCTGGTGTTCCGCGCCGCCTACGGCATCTTCTACACGCCCGTGGACATGAACACCTGGTGCAACCAGTTGCACAACGTGCCCAACGTATTCCCGGAAACCAACCAGAGCGACAATTTCGTCCCATCGATTACATCGTTCAATTTCGGCCCGCCGGTGCTGGGGAAAACGGTAGTCAGTTTCACGTCGCTCGACCCGCGGCCTCCCTCACAATACATTCAGCAGTGGAGCGCCTCGGTCCAAAAGGCTCTCTCCAGGAGCACAACTCTGGAAGTGGGATACCTGGGGGCTCGCGGATACCATCTGCAGCGCGCACATCTCATCAATAACACACTGCCCGGCCCGGGACTGCTTCAGCCGCGCCGTCCGCACCCCACCGCAACCTTCATTGATGGGACGGTGTTTCCAGCCGGCGTTCAGGTGGCCAGCGCCACCTTTCCCGTCAGCACGGTCAACGTTCTGGAGGACACGGCGCGAAGCTGGTACGATGCCGGCTATGTCAACCTGCGCCGGCGCTACGCGCACGGTCTCAGCCTCCTGGCGAATTACACCTTCTCGAAGAACCTGAGCAATGCGCCCGATTTTCGATCGCCCATGTTTGAATCGTCGGTGCCGCAGAACAACAGCGATCTGAACGCGGAAAAGGGGCCGGCTTGTGATGTGCGCCACCGGTTGGCATTGAGTGCCGTATATGAAATCCCGGCAGCGGGCCGGTCCGCATCCCTGCGGGCATTGAGCCGCAACTGGCGGCTCTCCTCTATGCTTCAGGTGCAGAGCGGATTCCCGTTCACGATTTCGGTTTTCGGTGATACGGCGAACTCGGGCACGGTCTTGGGCGAAAATCCCATACGGGCAAATTACACGGGCCAACCGGTCTTCGGCCCTGGCACCCGCACCGCCGAAGAGTGGTTCAATCCGGCGGCCTTCAGCGTGCCCGCGGCGTATACTTTCGGCAATGCCGGGCGAAATACGGTCTACGGGCCGGGCATGCAGTTGCTAGATGTCGCGCTGGAACGCGAGTTCGCGCTGACTGAAGGCGCCAGGTTCCAGATTCGTGGCGAGGCCTACAACAGCCTGAACCACACCAACCTCGGTACGCCGAACCGGTTCGTGAACGCCCCGCAATTCGGCACGATCACGGAAGCGGCCACACCGGCGCGCCAGATCCAGCTTAGCGCCCGGTTCTTGTTTTGAAGGCGGCAGCGCCCTATTCCTGGGGGCCCACAGGATGAGCGCATTCGCAAATAAAACTCTCGCTCATGCCACGCGCTGCTGCTGGACGCAATCATTGGTACAGTCTAAGGTGTGGGAGAAACGTGATGGCATTCCAGCCGGACATTATCGTCACAGGGCCCGATGGAGTCATGCTAGTAGTCGAAGTTAAGGCAAGCGTGCCAAATCTCGAGCTCTCAGAAGGGCAACTCAAACGATATATGAGCGGTATGCAGTGCCCAACAGGGGTGCTCATAACGCCCGAGCACATTTGGGTATACCGCGATCTCTACATCACCCGCACACCAGAGTCCATCCAGCGAATCGGTGAATTCGATACGAAGGGGTTGTGGCAACAACCGCCGCCAGCAGAGGCATCGTTGTTTGAAGTCTTCGTACAGCAATGGCTTGAGCGCCTCGCTCAACAGCCAGCCCAGGAACTGCCCCCGAATATCAGTGGAACCTTTCGTGAGTACGTCCTTCCAGCCGTCACGAACGGAGAGGTGCGAGCTGCACATCCACGCTATTTCTGACTAGCCATGCCGCACATTTTCGTGGAGTCCAACTGGCTCTTCGCGTTCGCCGCGCCTGCTCACCACCAGGTCCCCGCGGCAGCAGAGCTACTCGACCGTGCACGCCAAGGGGAATTCACAGTACACATGCCCAATATCTGCATCGGAGAAGCGCGCCAGGCGATCTTGACGAAGTGTCAACCGCGCAAAGAGGCGAACGCGATACGTCGATTCCTGTCATGGTCCGAGCCGGCCGGACATGTGACACTGGCGGATGCAGCGGCCGCCCGGGGTATCCTGGATAAATACGAGAGCAGCGTGAAGCATGCCCTCGACGACCTCGATACGACTCTACGACGGCTCACTGAACTGCCCTATGTTAAGGTCTTCGGTCTCGATGACGATATGCTCGACCTGGCCACGAAACTCGCCTTGGACGGAATTGCATACAAACCGTTCGACCATGCGATCCTCGCGAGTGTCCTCGTCCGCTCATCAAGACTGTGGGATGAGGGGGAACGAGGGATCTCATTTTGCGAGGCGGACGCGGACCTTCAGCCCTGGGACAAATACGGGAACGTCAAGCCGCCTCTGACGGCTGCTTACGATCAGGCACACGTGTGGGTGTACGGCGACTTCACGCTAGCGGACCCACCACGGCGCCGAGGGTTTGCCTGATCTGGCCCGTTTATGCCAGGGAGTCTGCTGTAGGAGAAGAGCGACGGCTGTCGTAAATTGATTCCAATCAAATCTAGCGCACGGAGTACGCCACGTACTTTGCGTTTTCGAAAACCGCCGGGAGGGGCAGACGGTTTTGCGGCTGCAACACCACGTAGGCGATGCCCAATCCGCCGTATTTGGGGAGGTCGGCGGGCTTGAAACCGTCCGCCATGGTCAGTTGCCAGCGGAACCACCACTGTTCGGCGAAATCCTTCAGATAATTCACTTGTCCGCCGCCTTTCCAATCGACGTAGACGGCGCGCAGGGCTTCGGAGCGGAACACGCCGGGGTACAACGCGTGGCTGGCGTCGGGAAAGAGAAACACCGCGTCTTGAGGAGTGGAGGTGCGCGCCCATTGGGAGAGTTGCGCCAGTTCGGGGGTGTGCAGGCGGGGATAGTTGACTACTCCTCCCACGATCGGGATGGCGAAGAACGCTGCCACCGCGACGGCCGGGGCGAGCCGCCAACTGATTCCCGCGGCAAAGGCCGTGACAGCGGCCAGGGCCAGCACAACCCCGGCGCGCCGCAACGGAAACGGCTCCGCAGTCACGGCTCTGAACGGAAGCAGGTACGCCACGGCGAACCATCCGAAAGCTTCGAACGGGCGCCGGCGCTTCACCGCGTAAGCCCCGGCCACCGCCGTCAGGAACTGCAGCGAGAGCGCCACAAACAGCAGAGCGCGCAGGGGCTGGAACTGCGGGATCAGCGCCCATTTCCAGCGTTCCAGGAGGAGCCAGGAGAGCGGCATGCTCAAGAGACCCAGGGCCGGCAGTCCCATAAGAAAGACGCCCAGATCCACCGGGACCACGCGCCGAATGCGGGCAAACGCGGCCAGCAGGATTCCCGAGAGGATTCCGTAATGGAGAATCCGCCCGCCCGGCCACGTAGAGATCCAGACATAGGCAGCGCGGATCCGCTGGAGATGCTCCTGCGAAGGTGTGAGCCGGCTGAAGAATGCCTGCGCCTCGCCCGAACCCGACTGGCTCCAGGCCGCGGCCGTCAAGACCAGGGCGGCGGTCGCTAACGGCGCAAGGCCCCACGGCTTTCTTCGCAACGCCAGGAGCGCGACGAACACCGCCCAGAATGGGACGGCAGTGGGCGCGTGGTACAGGAAGGCGACGGCTCCCGCAATGCCCGCGGCGAGGTATTGCCGATGCGCTGCCAGGCCCATGCCACAGATCAATAGCGGAACCGCAAAGGCGCGCGGCGTGGGCTCGTACTCAAAGGTAAGCACCTCCGGTCCCACGATGGTTGAGCCCAAGGAGGCAAGCGTGGCTACCAGCGCCGCCGGCAACGTAGACAGTCCAAGGGCGGTAGCCATCAGGTAGAGGCCCCAGATGCCGAGGGCTCGCGTAACTACCTGCTCGAAGGCGAGCACCTCACGGAAACCCAGGCCGCTCGCTCCACGCAGGAACCGGGCCGCTTCGTCGTAGAGGGTGAATGCCACGTGCGGTTGCTGCGCGAGGATTTCGTTGCGCAGCACCGAGGCATCGCGCAGGTGCTCCAGAATCGGGACGTAGATCTGGCTGTCCTGCTGGAGGTAGGTGTGGCCGGGAAATTGAAAGAACGTAAGGAGTACGAGCGCCAGGGCGGCAGCGCCGGTCGCGACGCCTTTCATTTGGCCGGCGTCTTGTCCAATTGCTGTTTCACCCAGACGCGGTTGGGATTCAATGCCAGCGACTTAGTGAAGGCCTCGCGAGCTTCGGCGTCTTTGTGCGCCTGGCGAAGGCTGACCCCCAACCACAAATACGCTTCGGCGTTTTTGGGGTCCAGTTGGATCGCCTTTTGAAAATCCGGGATGGCTCCCGCCGGGCCGCCGCCCAACTGGGCCGGCAGGTAATAGTTGCCTACGCCACGAGCCACGTAAACGGAGGACGTATTCGGCGCCTTCTCGACGGCCTTGTTGACGGCCTCCTTGGCTTTGGGCCCATAGTTCAGGCCGCTCATGATGTCGGTGATTGCCTGGCCATAGAGGGTAGCGAGCACGCGATAATACTCGGCAACATCGGGCTTGAGGGCCACGGCCTTCTCGGCAGCCTTGATGCCTCGTTCGGCCACGGAGCGCGCCTGTTTCTTGTCGTGCTGCTCGATCTCGACCTCGGCCAGGTAGGAGGCGGCCTGCGCCACCCGATACTGCGTCTCGGCGTCATTGGGGACTTTAGCCGCGGCGTCGGCAGAATCGTTGACGATTTTTTCGAGCGCGGCGCGGTCTTGCATGTCGCGCGCCATTTCGAGCGCCGAGGGAGCGGCGGTGGCCAGGAAACCAGCTAACAATAGGGTCAGCATTGTGTCCTCATCCTTATTAAATCAGAGCTCGGCAATCCGCCGCTGCACCATGAAGAAATACAGCCCGAGGGCCACCAGCAGCACCCCATTCACGACGAATACGGTAGGAGCCGTAAACATGGGGACGAGCGACCCGGCAATCAGGTTTCCCACGGGCATTCCGCCGCGAAAGGTCAAGTTGTAGACGCTCATGACGCGTCCACGCATCTGGTTTGTGACCACGAGTTGCACCAGGGACGACACCATGGCGAAGACCCCCATCATCGCAGCGCCGGAGAAGAACAGCATCGCGCAACTCAGGGGGACGGAGCGCGAGAGCGCGAAACCCGACATCCCGGCGCCCAGGCACATGAGCATGGCGAGAGCGATACGGCCCTTATGCCGTACGTTTCCCAATCCCGCCACGGCCAGAGCGCCAACCACCGACCCCATCCCCGACATCGACAGGAACATGGCAAAGGTCCCGGAGCCCTGGTGAAAGACCCTGTCGGCAAAGACGGGGAGGAAAGTCCTCATCGGTATGCCCAGAGCCGTCATGCAGAACCCCAAAACGATGAGTCCCTGCATGGCGCCTTGTTGGCGTATGAAGTGGATTCCCTGTTTCATGCTGCCCAGGATACTTTCGCCGGTCTTCTCCGGCAGAAAGCGGATGTGCAGCATCAGCAGGGAGACGATCGGGAAAAGAAATGACAAGGTATTGAGCGCGAAGCACGCCGTGTCGCCCAGGGTATGCAGCGCCCAGCCACCCAACGCCGGCCCTACCATGACGGCCGCATTGAACTGGATGGAATTGAGGGCGATGGCATTAGGCATGTCCTCCTTGGGCACCAGCGTGGGGATGAGTGCCGAGTAAGCCGGCCCTCCGAAGGCCTGCGCAAAACCGGCCACGAAGGAACAGGACAGAAAGTGCCAGACCTTGACGACATGCAATCCCACCAGCACCGTCAGCAGCAGCGCGCAGGACATCTGAACGCACTGCGAGAAGATCAGCATGTGGCGGCGCTCGAAGCGGTCGGCCAGCACACCGCCCACCAGGGAAAACAGGAAAATCGGGATGGCCTGCAGGATGGGGTCCAGGGCCAGCAGACGCGCGGAGTGGCTGAGTTGCCAGATCAGCCACCCCTGTGCAAACATCTGCATCCAGGTGCCGATGGCGGAGGCGCAGGCACCCATCCACATCAGGCGGAAGTCGCGGTAGTGAAAAGCTTTGAAGACCCGATGCAGCACGGCGGCGATTTATGGGAGCGGTAAAAAGGAATTGTAGCAGTTTCGGGCTTCGGGAGTTGTGAACTGCGCTGTAGTATACTGGCCGCTTCATAGAACCAGTGGTTGAGATCTCAAAAGGAGAGGCCATGCTGCCAGACTATTTAGCGAAAGCCGTGCCGAACCCGTCGGGGAAACGCGGCCCGTGGTATGCCAACACCGCGCCGAGCTATGCCGGTATCTTTCTGTGGGTGGCGTTTTACAAGGCGATGGCGGGGGGTACGATTGCGCACGGCAGCCTGGCGCTGTGCCTGGCCGCGCTGGTGATCGCGGGGGTGCTTTGCTACGCCTTCTACTACCGCGTGCCCGCCATGCTGGGAATGCAAACCGGATACCCGCTTTACGTGGTGGGGAGCTCGACTTTCGGCGTGAAGGGCGGCTATGTCATGCCGGGGCTGTTGATGGGGCTGTTGCAGATCGGGTGGTTCGCGGTGGCTACGTTCGTGGCCACCGACTTCATCCTCAAGGGTGTCGGCAATAATTCGGCGCCGGGGAGCGTGCCTTTCATTGTGACCGGGGTGATCTGGGGCGTAGTGCTGTCGTGGGTGGGCGCCAAGGGCATTCAGTACGTGGCCAAGATCGCCACCTTCCTGAACTTCATTCCGCTGCTGATGCTGCTCATCGTGGTGTTCCAGACCGTGGGTGGGGCGGGAAAATACCAGGTGCCGGTGGGGCAGGAGAATTCGTACGTGGCGTTCACCACGGTGATCGCGATCGTGATCGGATTCTTCGCCACGGCGGGCGCGGCGGGCGCGGATTTCGGGACCAACGCGCGGAATGAAACGGACGTGAAGTGGGGCGGCCTGGTGGGCATTACGCTGGCGGTTTTGATCGCGGGCGGACTGCCGCTGATCTCCGTCGCGGGCGCGCATGGCACGAATCCCACGTTGGGCTGGGATTATGCCGACGTGATCCTGGGCATCGGCGGGCCCATCGCCTCGGTGATGTTCCTGCTCTTCGCCGTCGCCTCGGTGCCGCCCACCTGCTTCTGTGCGTTCATCGCCGGCAACAGTTTCAACACCATGATCCCGAGCGTGCCGCGCGTGGCGTCCACCATGGCGGGGGCGGCGGTGGGGATTGTGCTGGCGGTCACGGGAGTTGCGGCGAACCTGATCTCGTTTTTCACCATCGTGGGAGCGTCGTTCGGACCCATCTGCGGCGCCATGGCGGCGGATTACATGCTTTCCGGCCGCCGCTGGCCGGGGCCGCGCGAGGGTGTGAACTTCGCGGGCTACGGAGCC
>JAIQFL010000075.1 GCA_020073365.1 Terriglobia bacterium
CCCAGCGGGACCGGATCGCTCAGGACCGGAATGGCCAGGAATGCCTGACGAAGAGCGTCACTCTCCAGCCCGGGCCGTAAGCCCTGGAGCACCTCCTGGACGATTGGACCGCACGTGACAAAGCGTAGGAGGTCTTCCTCGCTCAGCGTGGTTCCGCGCCGGCCGGCGAGCAACTCAATCCAGACAGAGGTGTCCACCAGAATCATTTGCTTCGCCGGCGTCGGGTGGTCTTCCGCCGCGGCCGATCCTCGCGCATGGCTGCCAGGTCGCCGGCCCAAAGGGCTTTGCCGAAAAACCGGGGAATGCTCTGGACCTTCTTCAAGCGGATGACTTCCTCGAGAGCGGTATTCACCGCGGAAGAGTAGGTCTTAGCTCCCAACACACGCGTCGCCTGTTCGAGCAGATCCTCATTTAACACAAGATTTGTGCGCCGCATGTGTATAGTGTAACGCGATTAGGCGTGATGTTGGCTCCTGTGCGCCCGACAAAAAGACTGTAGGTTAACAGAATTAATGAAAACTCTCGCCACAGTTCTTGAGAAAACTCGCCGCGATTAATGAAAAGATCCTACTTGGTGCGCTTTGCGGCTCGTGGTTGGGGGCAAAGCACCGGTTTGGCACTGCCCGCTTAATCCGGGGTGCCGATCGTACTCCCGGTCCGAGTGCCGGCTGCCGCGAACGTAAACGCTACGCCGTTACTCACGGTTAATCCGAACAAACTTCCCACGAACCGACTTCGGGATCGCGTTCTGCTGCCAAATTCGCGGGCCGCGCGTTAAATCTCCTCCGAATCCTCAGCTCTATTTCGCAACCATTGGCGGGTTGATTCCTGGACCGGCGTTCCGGGATAGCCCGGCAGTGCGCACCATGAGACGCCCGGCAAGTAGTAAGATCGTGGGATAGCACGGGACCAAACGATGGACTCCGAACGCTGGCGACAGATAGAGGAGCTGTTCCACGCTGCAGTCGCGCTAGAACCGGAGTCGCAGCAGACGTTCATCAACGATGCATGCGGCGCGGATGCCGAACTGCGGCGGGAACTGGAGTCGCTGCTAGCCCGGCGTGATCAGGCCGGGAGCTTTTTGGAAACCCACTCACCGGAAACGGAAACGCTCGATGGCGGCGGGGCGCTGGTCGGCCGGCAAGTCGGCCCGTATCGAATTGTCGCGCCGCTCGGCGCCGGCGGGATGGGTGAGGTGTACCGGGCGCACGATAGCAAGCTCGGCCGGGAGGTCGCTCTGAAAACCCTGCCGGCCGCATTTGCGCGCGATCCCGAACGGCTGGCGCGCTTCCGCCGCGAGGCGCGCACGCTGGGATCCCTGAACCATCCCAACATCGCCATGATCTACGGGCTGGAGGAATCCGGCGGGATGACTTGCCTGGTGTTGGAGCTGGTGGAGGGCGAAACGCTGCGCGGTCCGCTGCCGGTCAAAAAGGCGCTGGATTACGCGCGCCAGATAGCGGAGGCGGTGGAAGCGGCGCACGAGAAGGGAATCATTCATCGCGATCTGAAGCCAGGCAACGTCAAGGTCACGCCAGAAGGCAGAGTCAAGGTGCTTGATTTCGGCCTGGCAAAAGCTGTCTGGGGCGGCGACGATGCGGGCCACCTTTCCCCGACGACCACGCTCGATCACGGGGAGACTCTCCAGGGGCAGATTGTGGGGACTGCGCCATACATGAGCCCGGAGCAGGCGCGAGGCAAGAACGTCGATCAGCGCACCGATGTCTGGGCTTTTGCCTGCGTGCTGTACGAGTTACTCACGGGCAAGCGGGCGTTTCCAGGCGCAACTCTGGCAGAGACGCTTGCAGCGGTTCTGGAACGTGAGCCGGACTGGAGCGCGCTTCCGCCCAAAACGCCGGCGAAGATCCGGCGGCTGCTGCGGCACTGTCTCGAAAAGGATGCGGCTCGGCGTCTGCCGGGCATTAGAACCGCCCGCGAGGAGATCGGCAATGTACAACGTGGGTTCAGCCGCTGGCATCTCGCCACTGTTACCGCTGCCGGCGCCGCGATTCTCGCGGCCGGCGCCGCCATCTATCTGCGCAGTCCAAGCCACACGATCGCACGCTCCGAATGGGTCCAACTCACTAACTTTCCGGATTCGGTCGGGCAACCCGCCTTATCTCCGGACGGAAGAATGGTCACGTTCGTTCGCAGCCTAGAAACGTTCGCAGCGCCCGGAGAGATCTATGTCAAGGCTCTTCCCGACGGCGATCCAGTGCAACTGACGCGCGATCACTTAAGCAAGATGAGTCCTATGTTTTCACCCGATGGCGCGAGGATTGCCTATACGGTCGTCACGGTCGAAGACGACGTCTATGATACCTGGGTCTTGCCATTGGTGGGTGGCCAGGCACGCCCGTGGCTTGCCAATGCGTCCGGTTTGGTCTGGCTGACCGCGCAGCGTCTTATGTTTTCCGAGATCAAGCGGGACATCCATATGGGAGTCGTTACCGCCGATGAGAGCCGCGGGAATACGCGGGACGTTTACCTGCCCGCGGGCCGGCGCGGGATGGCGCACCGGTCCTTTCCGTCGCCCGATCGCAAGTGGGCGCTGGTCGCTGAAAGGGACCGGGGCCATTGGCTCCCCTGCCGGCTCGTGCCGATCGACGGGAGTTCCAGCGGCCGCCAAGTGGGTCCACAGGGAAGCGTGTGCATGTCTGCGGGGTGGTCACCCGATGGGAAATGGATGTATCTCAGCTCCACCGCGGGCGGGACATGGCACATCTGGCGCCAGGGTTTCCCGGATGGCCGGGAGGAGCAACTTACTTCGGGCCCCACTGAGGAAGAAGGCATCGCGATAGCGCCGGACGGCCGTTCTCTGATTACCGCTGTCGCTCTGCGCCAGAGTGTGGTTTTCGTGCATGGTCCCGCAGGCGACCGTCCGATCTCGCTCGAGGGCTACAGCTACGACCCGAAAATCACTCCCGACGGAAAAAAGCTCTGCTATCGGGTTTTGAAAGGCGCGATGCCCTACGCCGACCCCGGCGAGCTACGAATCGTGGATCTGGATTCCGGGCGCGACGAACCCTTGCTGCCGGCTTTACGGGTCTTTGGACAATTAGCCTACGACATTTCTCCCAACGGCAAGCAGGTGGTGGCCGCCGCCCGCGATCGCGACGGCAAGAGCCGCTTGTGGCTTGCCGCGCTTGACCGGCAATCACCCCCGCGCGAAATCCCTAATGTTCAAGGCGACCTGCCCCACTTCGGTCCGGACGGTGAAATCTTCTTCCGCTTCATAGAAACGCCCTCGCTCGCATTCGTCTACCGCGTCCGCCCGGATGGAACGCAACTACAGAAGATGCTGGAGCAGCCAGTAGCGGCGCTGCGCGGCGTTTCGCCGGATGGCCAATGGTTCGTGGCTCGGATACAGACCGAAACGGAATCGCAGCAAGTGGCTTTTCCGATTCGCGGCGGGCCGCCGGTTCGCATCAGCACGGGGGGCCCCTGGTACTGGAATTGGTCCGCCGACCAGAAGTTGCTCTATCTTTCGGTGTCGGGAGCCCAGATGAGCGCGTTAACCGGGCGAACGTACGTCATTCCGCTGCCGCCCGGCCGGGCGTTGCCGGCGATCCCGGAGGGAGGATTCCACGGAAGTGACGATCTCGCCAAACTGCCCGGTGTACGGATCATAGATACTTTCGACGTTGTGCCCGGGCAGGCGCCCGGCGTGTACGCATTCTCGCGCGGCACCGTACAGCGGAATCTCTACCGCATCCCGTTGCAATAGACGTCAGCAACATCTACGGTCTGGCGCCCACTGGAATCGTTACCACCGGTCCCGGCATCCAAGTAGCCACCAGTTGCAGGGTCGCGTTCCCGGCCACGGCATCGGCCGGTACCTGAAAATCGACCCAGTAGGTGCTCTTTTGCCCCGGCCATCCGACCTGGTCAATGGTGGGCAACTCCTGGCCATTAAATACGACGGTCACAGGTGCATTCACTCTCTGGAGCGGCGAACTGGAGAAGGTGATTGCGCCAGGCGGTTCGAGATTCGGCTTGACTGGGCCCAGGCCCGTGGCGGTAAGGATCAGAGTCTCGCCAGGACGGGCTGGATTTGACGAGGTCACCGGCGAATAATCAATGTGAGTGACGGCGGGACCGTTCGCCGTGACCACCACGGCCGGACGCACCCGAGGGTACAAATAGAATCTCAATGTCATTTTTCCGCCGCCGAGAATGCGACGATTCGCCGGGTCTTCGGCAGTGGTTGCCTGTCGGGCCGGCGTGCTGGATTGCGTTCGATGTTCTCCGACAACACCGCTAAACCCCAGCCATCCTGACGTGATGGAGTGTCCAGCGACTCCGCCGGCAAGACCGGCGTCCGTGATCACTCCCAGCACCGTGCCATCCGTTGCGAAGAAGGTCCAGTTGCAAAAATTCTCACCCCCCAGATCGAAATCCGCAATTGCCTGGCCTGGCTGCGGGGATTGCCGGAACGGCAGTGCGTATACGGGAGATGACGACAGACCTTTGACGGGCTTACCATTCACAGCCACAATGTCACCGATAGTGACCGATTCGACAAAGGCCTGATTCACCGAGTTGGTGGGCCCAGGGTCTTTCGCCAGTTTAGTCGCGTCAAAGACAGTCCCGCGATAAATCACCATGTTTTCGACGTCAACCGTCAGGATAACGGGCTCGTCCTGCGTCTGTGCCAGCATGGCCGGGCAGATCAGGGACACGAGGAAAAAGATTCGTTTCATGTTCAGCTCCTTCACGTTGAAGTAACAGCCCTCATCTCAATACCGTAAACCGTCGCCGAAAACCGTCACCGTCACAAAGATTTTTTTGTTGCTAAGATCTAGAGATAATCGTGAACGCAGAGGAGCCGCTGGATATTACCGGAATGCTCGCAGCCTGGAGCCAGGGTGACGACAAGGCGCTGAAGGACGTCATGCCGCTGGTCTACAGCGATCTTCGCCTGATCGCGCGTAGGCACCTGGGACGGCTCCCCTCGCCGATCGTTCAGTCCGGCAGCCTGGCGCACGAGGCATACCTGAAGCTGGTTCAGGCGCGCGGAATTCGATGCAACAATCGGGCCCACTTCCTGGCTCTATGCTCCCAAATGATCCGCAGAATTCTGGTGGACCACGCACGCAAGGAAGGGTCTGCCAAGCACGGCGGACCTTTACGAGTGCCGCTCGACGAGGCTCTTCTGGGGAGTAGGGCGCGTGGGGTCGAGGTGGAAGCTTTGGATCAAGCTCTCGACTCGCTCGCCCAGGCGGATCCGCGGAAGGCCAGGGTTGTCGAGTTAAGGTTCTTTGGCGGGCTCAGCGTTGGAGAAATCGCTGAGGTCCTGGGGGTTTCCGAAGAAACGGTCACACGCGACTGGAGATTAGCTAAGACGTGGCTGTTCCGCGAGCTTACGCGAAGCGCTACGAGCGGTAGAGCCAACTTAAAGCGCCAGCCGCTGGATCGGGGGCCAACCATCTGATCCCGCACAGGCTTCTGATCCGGCCGCCGATTGCTCCACGGTTGTCGCGAAGGGACGCCTATCCCTTCTTGGCCGCCCCTCTGGCGGTAAACCGTGCCACCTCATTCAGGCTCAATTCCGAGCTTGTCGTTAACAGCGCGACTCAGCCTCTGCTTGCATCCGAGGTAACGTTCGGTCGTTTGTATCGAAACGTGCCCGAGCAGGAACTGAATTTGGTCCAGTTCTCCGCTGGCAAGGTGGCATAATCGAGCGCACGTCCGTCGTAGGTCATGCGGCGCGAGTTTCTCGATTCCCGCGCGGTTGGCCGCTTCCTTCACGACCTCCCACAGGACCTTCGGCGTCATGCCGTCGCCCCACACGCTTCCGGACTTGTTGATCGAACGGAAGACAGTGCCTTCGGTAATTCCGGCAGCGGTGCTCCAGACGTCAACCGCGGCCTTGACCCATTGCGGGACCGGAACCGTCCGGATGTGTCCGGCCTTCCCCTTCAGGTCCGCGATCACCCAGTGCTCCTCGCGAAGCTGGATGGAGTCCATCGCCAAAGACAGAAGTTCGCCGCGCCGGAGGCCGCAACCGATTAGCATCGCCAGAATAGCGTGGTTCCGTTTTCCGCGTAGGGTGGCGGTGTCCGACTGCTCCAGCAGGTACTTGCCCTGGGCGGGGGTGAGCCAGTTGCCGACGCGGACGCCAAGACGCCGGACTCCTTTGACTCGGCGTATTCCCGGCCCCAGTTCCGGGCTCAGCAGTCCCGAGTCGCACGCCTCGTAGGCCACGCGTCGAACCGCCGCCAGGCGCAGATTGATGGTGTTGGGAGCATACCCTTTCTGCTCCAAGTAGATCCGATATCTCAGGACTACGGTGCGATTGAAAGCCAGGCGCGGCTCAGAGCAATACCACTCGACGAAGTCGTTTATGGCGTGGTCGTACGTTCGTTGGCCGCTTACGGAGGTGAGTGTATTGAGAACAGCAGATTTGGCTTGTTCGAGATCCGGCAGTGCAAGGACCCGCTTCGGCATTCTCTTCTTTCGAGATTTCGACATGAGCGACGGACTCCTTCGACCGTCACCCTTGTTATGGCGCCGCGAACGCGTAGAATGAAGAGAGGAGACGGTCATGGACGTAACGCTGCCGGTGGATTTGACAAAACAGGTCGAACAGGAACTCGCTAGCGGCCACTATCGGAGCCGCGATGAACTGATCGAACAGGCGGTTCGGCACTTCTTCGACGAGCGCCAGCGTGGGCAACAACGGCTCGATGCGCTCCGCAGAATCGGCCAGGCTGTTGATCAAGCGGGCTTGTATGAGCGAGTGCTGATCCCCAGTCAGGAATGACGGGCACACCGCTCCTCGTGGTCTTGGACGCCTGTGTCCTCGCCAACTTCTCTTTATGCGATACGCTCCTGCGCCTTGCGGAACCGCCCCGGCTCTTTGAGCCGAAATGGTCAGAGGAGATTATTCGAGAGACTACCCGTACGTTGGAATTGAAACTTGGCTGGCCCAACTCTCTGACTGCTCATCTTGAAAAGGAGTTGCACGCCCACTTCAGCGAGGCCTGGATCAGCGGTTACGAGTCGCTGATTCCGAGAATGACGAACGATGAAAAGGATCGCCACGTCGCAGCGGCCGCGGTGCATGGCGAAGCGTCGATCATTGTGACGCTCAATCTTCGCCACTTCAAACCAGAGCACCTGGCGCCGTGGGGCGTCCTCGCACAACATCCACAATCATTCCTAAGCGAAGTTTTCCGGCAGGAGCAAGCGCTGGTGATGGCGAAACTCGAGCAACAGGCAGGCGACCGCGGCCGGAGCTTGGCTCAACTCCTAGATATTCTGAAGGGCACGGTGCCCGACTTCGTTGCCATCGTTTCGGCCGCAATCTCAAGAGAATAGGGCTGATTCATTGCAGGGCGGCGGATAACTCCCTGAAAGTCGCGCAGCGTTTAGAAATCGTCTCCCGCTGGGCGGCCGCAAGCGCGATCCGCGCCGATTCTCCGCCCCTCCGCCCTCGCGATACCCTACACTCATGGCCGGCATCCTGGTATTGGGAGCGCAACCCCTCTCCATCGAGGACGTGGCTCGCGTTGCGCGCGACAACGTAACTGTACGAATCTCGGGCGGCGCGCGCAGCCGCATCGCCAACGGACGCGCCCGCCTCGAGGAGCTGCTGGCGCGCGGCGAGCGCATCTACGGAGTGAACACGGGCATCGGCGCGAATGTGGGAATCTCGCTCGCACCCGAGCAGATGGAGCTGCTGCAGCACAACCTGGTCCGGCAGCTCGGCTGCGCGACGGGCGAGCCGCTGCCCCGCGACGTGGTCCGCGCCGCCACCCTGCTGCGCGTGGCTACCTTTGTGACGGGCGCATCGGCGGTGCGCAACGAACTGGTGGATGCGCTGGCTGCCCTGCTGAACCGCGGAGTCACTCCGGTGGTTCCACGGTATGGCTCGGTGGGCGCGAGCGGCGACCTGATGCCCTCCGCCTACATCGCGCGCGTGCTGGTGGGAATGGGCGAGGCGGAGTTCCAGGGCCGCCGGATGGGCGCCGTCGAAGCGCTGGAGGCGGCCGGTCTCGCGCCCATCCGCTTCGCGCCCAAAGAGGCACTCGCATTGATCAACGGCACCACCGTCATGACCGCAGTGGCCTCCCTGGTTTGGCTCGACGCCTTCCGCGTGCTACGCGCGCTGCTGGCTGCCGTCGCGCTCTCCATCGAAGCCCTGCAGGCGCCGGACCTGCCGTTCCATCCCTGGGTGCACGAGCGCAAAGGCCATCCGGGACAGATCGCCGTGGCGGCATACCTGCGCGAAATGCTGCAAGGTTCCGGCTACACCCAGCCATCCAGCGGGCAGACCTGCTACTCCCTGCGGTGCGTGCCGCAGGGCCTGGGGCCGGTGTGGGAGGCGCTCCAGGATTCGCGCGCGGTCATCGAGCGCGAGATCAATTCCGCCAACGATAACCCGCTCATCGATCCGGACACAGGGGCCATGTATAAGGCCGGCAACTTTTACGGCGGGCACATCGCGCGCCTGCTGGACACCTGGAAGATCGACTTCGCCTCCATGGCCAACTGGGGGAACGCGCTCATGGCGCTGCTGGTGGACGACCGCTTCAACGCCGGGTTGCCGGCCAACCTGACACCCCAGCCGGGTGTGAATTCCGGGTTCAAGGGCATGCAGTTGAGCGTCACCAGCCTGACCTGCGCGGTGCGGCAGATGGCCGGCCCCAGTTCCATCCACTCATTGCCCACCGAGCAGTACAACCAGGATGTGGTCAGCCTCGGGATGCACGCGGCGGTGACCGCCATGGATGCTCTGGAATGCCTGCGCAACGAAACCGCCATGCTGCTTTTGGCGTCAGCCCAGGCAGTGGACCTGCGGGGCGGACCGTCGCGACTCGGAAACGGGTCGCGCCGGGTGTACGCCAGCGTTCGGGAGGTGGCGCGGTTCCAGGACCAGGACCGCTCCATGGAACCGGAACTCGCTGCGGTGGCCGCCAAAATCAAGGCTTTTTGACGGCAAACCTCACGAAACCGCCCGTGAGCCGTCCAACCCGACTATGACTCGAACCGTGACAGCAGTCTCGATCTCCGCCCTCACTCTGCTGGCGGCAACCTCGACGTTCGCGCAGGGCCAGAAGCAGCCTCCCACTCCCGCCCAGGCCATCCGGGGGCAGTTCGGATACGTGAACAAGAAGATCCTGGACATGGCGCAGGACTTCCCGGAAGACAAATACGGCTACCGCCCTCAGAAGGACGTGCGTTCCTTTGGCGAAGTCATCGTCCACATTTTATCGGGCAACGTCTACGCTGCCAAGGCGGGACGCGGCGAAAAGGCAAGCTGGGACGAAGTGGACCCCAAGATCTACAAGACCAAGGCGGATATCGTTGCCGCGATGCAGAAGTCCATTAGCGATGCCACCGAGGTGTTGAAAGGTATTCCCGACGACCATTTCAAGGAAACGTTGGCCCCGTGGCTCTCGGTGATCGAGCACTCCGCGGAACACTACGGTCTTCTGGTGGCCTATTATCGCGCCAACGGGCTGGTGCCGCCGGAGTCGCGGCCGAAGAGTAAGTAGCCTTTCGATCGAGATCATTTCAAGGGCAGGGCCAATGCCATCGGGTGTTTCGGCTGGTAGAGACCAACCTGGCCCCCTCCGGGAAGCCGGATCCTGGTGATCGAACCCCATCGGGCTTCCTGGACGTCCGAACAAGCCACGCCCTTCTCACCCAGCGCCAACATCTCGGTTTTCAGATCGTCGCACATGAGATAGAGTTCGTGCGTGCCGTTCGCCTCGGCGGGATGGAAAGCGGCCTCCGCCGGAGGCAGCGCGAAGATCAGCCATCCGTGGCCGGCATCCACGGATGCGAATCCCAGGACATCCCGGAAAAAGGCGCGATCGGCCTCCGCGTCCTTGCTGTATACGATTACGTGCGCACCAAAGATCATGAACCTGCCCTTGTACTTTCCTCCGATGGTCGCACAGATTTCCTCCGGCGGTCGCAACCGAATTGTCCAATACAAGATGATCATGAAAATGGGCTTGATTCCAATACAAGATGATCATGAAAACGGGTTGAACGGGGCTGGTGTTCTGACCGCGTCCCCCTTTAACGTGGGCATATGGGAAGGGCCGGATGGAAGAACGATCGTCGCTGCGCACGGATTCTGACGGCCGTAATCCTATGCGGACTCGGGAAGCTCGTAGCCCTTGCGCCGTTTCCGGTTCAGGCGATCATTGGCTTCGGCATCGCCGGTGAAGCGCTCGGCCTCGGGATCCCAATGAAGTTTCCGGGACAACTCGCGGGTGATGTTGGCGATATGACAGACGCTGATCGAGCGGTGCCCGACTTCGACATCGGCCAAAGGCATTTTGCGGCTGCGCATGGAATCCAGCCAATCCTGCATGTGGTACTTGGCCTGCCACTGCGCCCGTTTCCACTTGTCGATTTCCTCTTGCGGGGGCAGTTCCTTGATGAGGTTTGGCGGGTCGGTGCGAAAGTCGTTCCGCGTGATCTCAATGCGCCCCCGCTCACCGATAAACATGCCACCGCCCTGGATTTCGCCGGCATCCGGCAACTCCAGCCGCACTTCCACGCCATTGGCGTAGCGCCACGCGACCGCGCCTCGGGGACCTTCCGGCAGGGGCCAGAACTCCACCGGCCCGGTCGTGTCCATGCCCAGAGCCGACTGGATCTGGTCGACGCCGTGCGCGCCCCAGTTGGTCATCTCGCCTCCGGAATAGTCCCAATATCTCATCCAATGGGCGAACAACTCCTGGTTGAAAGGCCTGGCCAGGGTCTGCCCGAGCCACATGTCCCAATTCATTCCAACCGGCATGGGTTCCTCGGGCAGAGCACCCATGCGCACCGGCTCGGGATAATCGGCGGCCAGCACCAGGCGGATGCGGCCCAGGCCGCCGTTGCGCACGAAGTCGCAGGCCAGCCGGTTCATGGCCATGGAGCGCTGCTGGCTGCCCACCTGTAAAATGCGGTTGTATTTGCGCACGGCCCGCACCAGCACGCGGCCCTCCGCGACATAGAGCGACAGCGGCTTTTCGGCATAGACGTCCTTGCCCGCCTGGACTGCGTGGATGCTGCACAGCACCCGGCCGTGATCGTTGGTGCCGACGATGACGCCGTCGATGTCCTTCTGGTCGAGGAGTTCCCGGTGATCGTCGTAGATTCGCCAGTTGGCCTTGCGCTTCGCCGCCGAGTCTTCGGAGCGCTTGCGATAGCAATCGGCCACGGCCACGATCTCGGCCCCGTCTGGCAATTGATCCATTAACAGGTTGCTGCGGGCGCCGGCGCCGGCGCCGATCACGCCCACGCGAATCCGGTTGTTGGCGCCCCTCGCCCGGCGCGGCAGCAGCAGGGGAAATGCCGCGCTCAGCAGGCCGGCTTGGGCGAACTTACGTCTCGAGACATTTTCACTCATGGATTTTTCCTTCCGCGTACCTTGGTGAGGTTCTCGAACAGAAACAGCCCGCTCTTGCCCCCCACGGCGAAATCCAGATCGCCGTCGCCCTCGATGTCGGCCACGGGGATCTGCATCCCGCCTCCCGCCCGCGAACCGTAGTCGATGATATGCTTCGACCACACCACGCTCTTGCCGTCTTCCGACTTATGGTACTCATACCAGTAAATGCCGAGCGGCTCGCGTTCGCCCGGATCATGGCCGTCGTGCGCCATGAAGCGCTTGCCGGTGAGAAATTCCTTGCGCCCGTCGCCGTTCAAGTCCACCAGCGTGAGCGCGTGCGGCTGCGACCAGGATTCGTCGATCATGTGCTTCACCCAGGTGTGGTCGGGGCGCTGCTCCATCCAGAAGATGCCATAGTCGTGGGCATTGGCGGTGAGCAGATCGCGCAGGCCGTCCTCATTGATGTCGATCACAAATATGAAACTGGTCGTGCCGAGATTGAACTCGGGATGAAATTTCCAGTCGCCGGACCGCGGATCGGGCGGAGCTTCCAGCCACCCCTGCGGCGTGATGATGTCATTGCGGCCGTCGCCGTTGACGTCGCCGGCCCCGATGCCATGGCCGTAGCTCTTCGGGCTGACGATGTGTTTCTTCCACCCGCCGTTCACTACCTCGTACCAGGCGGTGGGCGCATTTACATTGCCGAACTGCGGCAGCAACTCGCGCGTCTTGCCATCGTTATCCAGATCCACGAGGAAGGAAAACTCGACGGGAAATCCTTCGTCGATGACATGGTCCTCCCAGATCGCTCCCGGCTTGCCGGGGTTGCGCGACCACCAGATCTTAGCCGCGTGCCAGCCGGAGCTGACGATATCCACGAAGCCGTCGCCATCCACATCGAGTGGCAGGTCGCACAAGGATGCGAGATAGGTGCCGTATTCCTTCAGGTGCCGGACCTCGTGCCGTTTCCAGGTCGGGTTCTCGTACCAGGCGTCGCCGGAGAAAACATCTGGACGGCTGTCATTGTTGAAATCTGCAATGGCGCAGGTTTCGCTGATGCCGAGATCGAGGGTTTTGCGCTGGAACGGAATTTCCGGGCTGCGGGCCGCAATGGAGACGACTGCGGCCACCAGCAGAGCAAGCACGCCCAACTGCCAGGTTCTCATGGGAGAGTTCCTTAACTTAACGATCGTACCGTAATTGCACCGGGCACCGACGATGGCCGGTTGCCACAATCAGAAGTGGAGTTTCCGGTAACGCCGTCTTTTGTCCCCCATGGAGGTCTTGCGCCCGCCCTCTTCCGAAACGCCGACGCTAAAGCGGACCGGATTGGCGACCATGCATCTACACCTGATCCTGCTAATGCTCGTAGTTGAGCCCATCGCCGCGCAGGAGGCAACCCTCGCGTTGATCAACGCGCGCGTGTGGACCGCGAACCCTTCCATGCCGTGGGCCGAGGCCGTGGCTGCTCGGGGCGAAACCATCCTTGCCGTCGGCGGCAATGCGGAGATCCGGAAGCTGATCACGCAGCGCACACGGGTGATCGATGCGGGCGGTGGGATGCTGGTACCCGGGTTCATCGACTCCCACGTGCACTTTCTGATGGGCGGCACGAACCTGGCATCCGGTGCAGCTACGGAACGCGCGCAGCAAGGAAGAATTCATCTCCCGCATCCAATCGTTTGCGGCCACGGTGCCGCCGGGGACCTGGATCATCGGCGGCGATTGGGACCATCAGAACTGGGGCGGGGAACTGCCGTCGAAGGATTGGATCGATTCTGTCACGCCCCATCATCCCGTCTGGATCAACCGGCTCGACGGTCACATGAATCTGGCCAACAGCAAAGCCATGGAGGCCGCCAGGATCACCAAATCCACGGTAGAGGTGGCCGGCGGTACCATCGTTCGCAACGCCGCCGGAGAGCCCACCGGGATCTTTAAGGACAACGCCAAGAGCTTGGTCGACCGCGTGGTGCCGCCTCCCACGCCGGAAATGCTGGACCGCGCGCTTGATGCCGCCATGAAGTACGTCGCGGAGCGTGGCATCACCTCGGTGGACCATATGGGAGACTGGTCCGACCTCGCGGTTTTCGAGCGCGCCGCCAACACCGGGCGCCTCAGTACCCGAATTTACGCCGCCGTACCGCTGGCCAGTTGGGAGCGCCTCGAAAGGATTGTGTTGGAGCGCGGGCGAGGCAACGACTGGCTCGCCATCGGCGCGCTTAAGGGGTTCGTGGACGGTTCGCTTGGCTCGCATACGGCTGCCTTTCTGGAGCCGTTCACCGATGCCCCCAAGGACTCCGGCCTATTGGTCAACACGCCGGAAGATCTCTATCGCTGGACCGCCGGCGCCACGAAGGCCGGACTCCAGGTAGCGGTGCATGCCATCGGCGACCGGGCAATCCGCCTGCTGTTGAATATCTTCGAGCGCGTGGAACGTGAGCAACATCCGGCCGACCCGCGCTTCCGCATCGAGCACGCACAGCACATCGCCCCGTCTGATATCCCCCGCTTTGCCGGAGCGTTCCGGGTGTATCGCCGGCCATCCGGACACGATCCCGCCTATGCCTGGTCCGCGCGTCCGCTCCGGACGCTCTTCGCCTACGAGGTCTATGTCACCTATTTGCGAACAGGCCGGCCAGGGGGCCGCGGTGCCCTCCTGGCCCGGACCGGGGGGCCCGCCCCACCATAGTCTTACTCGCTTGCAGACGAGCGTAGTTCGATCGTGCACGGAGCACGCGCGGATCGTCCGGGCGAAGGGCCTTCTCCAGGGCCGCCAGGGTGGCGCGCCCCAGTTTCTCCGATTCGGTGTAGCGGCGCTCCGCACGCAGAACTTCGGCCAGTTCATTGCGCGCCGCGAGCGTCCGCGGATCGTTCTTGCCGAACGTACGATCGAGTATCCCGGCGGCGCGGTCGTACAGGTCCTCCGCGCCGGCCTCTCGGCCGCGCTCGTGATAGAACGCCGCGAGGTTCATGAGCCCTTCGGCGACATGGGGATGCGATGGCCCCAGGGAGTCTTCCCACACACCGATGGCCAGGCGATAATCCTTTTCGGCCTCCATGTATTTGCCCTGGAAACGGCAGGCCTGTGCCAGATTGTTCCAGGTGGCTGCCATAGCCGGGTGCCCGGCCGGCAGGGCCAGACGCGCAAAATACAGGGCCTGTTGGGCAAACGCTTCGGCCTGCGCGAAGTTATCGCGCGCTATTTCGACGGTGGCCAGGCCGTCATAGGCAGCTACGGCAATCGCCCCGTCGGCGGCCTTCAGAGCGGAGTTCAGCAGGGCTTCGGCATCCGTAAATCTCCGCTCTTCCAGATAAATGGATGCGAGCATCAGGGGCGGCCCCTGGCGCTCCGGGTCCGGTATATCGGCCCGCTTCTCGACCAGGCCGCCGGCACGCAACGCGAAGGACTCGGCTTTCGAGAGATCGCCTTCGGCACGATACAGAGCGGCCAGATTAAAGAGCGCGCGTTCCACCTGCATGGGTTCGGCGCGGGTAGCTTCCAGTTCGCGCAATGACTCGGCCAGGAGCGGCTCGGCCTCCTGGTAGCGCCCCGTGGCGCGCAGCAGCGCACCCAGGTTGCGCCGCTCGATGGCGCGATCCTGCGCGGCCTCCGGTCCCAGGCCGTCCCAGGCCTCCAGGGCCTGCCGGAACAGCGGTTCAGCCTCGGCGTACCGGGCTTGGGTGTACAGTTGTTCGGCGCGATCGCTCAGCTCCCGTGCCGTTTCGGGAGCCGCCCCAGGCGCCAAAGCGGTTCCTAACATGAATCCCAAAAACGCGATCATCCTACCCTCCATCCCCTCTCGACCTGCTAAGCAGGCTCTGAAACCAGCTTGCGGCCCCGGGGCTGCGGGATGGGAGTATGGAGCGGTTATCTTACGGTAAGCACGCTCCCTCGCCTGCCATACTGAAAGCCATGAACGCGACACACTTGTTTACTCCGCTGACGGTTCGCGATGTGACCCTCCGCAACCGGATCGCGGTCTCGCCGATGTGCCAATATTCATGCGTCGACGGGTTTACGAACGACTGGCACCTGGTGCACCTGGGCAGCCGCGCGGTGGGCGGCGCGGGCCTGGTGATGGTGGAAGCCACCGCCGTGGAGGCCCGCGGGCGCATCTCGCCATCCGACACGGGGATCTGGAAGGACGAACACATCGAGTTTCTCGCGCGCATCGCCGGTTTTCTGCAGCAGCAGGGCGCCGTGGCCGGAATTCAACTGGCCCACGCGGGGCGGAAGGCCAGCACGCGGCGTCCCTGGGAAGGCGGCGGCACGATTCCGGAGACCGGTGGCGGATGGCGTCCCGTGGCTCCCAGTGCGGTTCCGTTCCGGCCGGAGGATGCGGCGCCGGCGGAGCTATCAAAGCCCGAGATTCGGTCGGTTGTGGCAGCCTTCGCAGCCGCGGCCGCACGCGCCCTGCGAGCGGGTTTTCAGGTGGCGGAGATTCACGCCGCGCACGGGTATCTGATCCACCAGTTCCTGTCCCCTCTAAGCAATCGCCGCACCGACGAATATGGCGGAAGCTTCGAAAACCGCATCCGCCTTGCCCTGGAAGTGGTCGAGGCCGCGCGCGGGGTGTGGCCGGCCAATCTGCCGCTGTTTCTGAGGATCTCCGCCACCGATTGGGTGGAGGGAGGCTGGACGTCCGAAGATTCCGTGGAACTGGCGCGGCGCGTTCGGGAGTTGGGGGTGGATCTAGTGGATTGCTCGTCGGGGGGCTCGTCGATGGAACAGAAGATCCCCCTGGCGCTGGGGTACCAGGTGCCCTTCGCCGACCGGATCCGGCGGGACGCGGGTGTGCTGACGGGGGCTGTCGGGCTGATCACGACGGCCGAGCAGGCCGATGAGATCGTGCGGTCCGGGAAGGCGGACCTGGTGCTGCTGGCTCGCGAGTTCCTGCGGGACCCGTATTTCCCCCTGCACGCGGCCAAGGTGTTGGGAGCGGAGCTGAAATCGCCTGTCCAGTACTCTCGGGCCTGGTAGAAGTAGCACGGGCTTTCCAGCCTGTGTGGGGTTTAACTGCAACACAGGCAAGAATGCCCGTGTTACTTTCGGAATAGCTATGGCAAAGTTCTTCATCGGCCTGGTCACAGGCGTTGTGTTGGTCTTCCTTTCGTTCATCCTCCTCTTTGCCGCCCTGCTTCGCTTTCGTGAGAAGCCGCCGCAGATCGCGGACAATTCGGTGCTGGTTCTGCGGTTGGACGGCGCAATCCCCGAGAAGCCGCCGGTTGAGTTGCCGGAGTTTCTGGGCGGCGGCGCTCCTGGCCTCACGGTTTCCAACGTCTGGATGACCTTGCGGAAGGCGGCCGCCGATTCACACATCAAGGCCCTGGTGCTGGAGCCCGAGGGGCTGGTGGCGGGATGGGCCAAGCTCGAGGAGATCCGTTGGGACGTGGAACAGTTCCGGAAATCCGGTAAGCCCGTCTTCGCGTACCTGCGCACGCCCGGCACGCGGGAATACTATGTGGCGCTGGCCGCCGACCGCATCTATACCGGGCCGGAAGAGCCCGTGATGCTGAAAGGGCTGCGCGCCGAGTTGATGTACCTCAAGAAGACGCTCGACAAGATCGGGGTCAGCGTGGAGGTCGAACATGCGGGCAAGTACAAAGACTTCGGCGACATGTTTACGCGCAGCGACATGAGTCCCGAAACCCGCGACGTCATGAACAGCGTGGTGGACGATCTGTACGGCAACCTGGTAGCCAGAATCTCCGAGGCGCGCAAGAAATCGTCGCAAGAGGTGCAGGCCATCATCGACCAGGGCCCGTTCACCGCCAGGCAGGCGGTGAAAGCCGGGCTGGTGGACGAACTGTGCTTCGAAGACGAGATGTGGGGCGCACTCAAGGACAAGCTGCACTCGGGCGAGCCCGTCAAGCTGTCCGTGGAGAAATATCTGAAGGTCCCTCCGGAGACCGGCAAGAGCCGCATCGCGCTGGTGATTGGCCAGGGCGATATCGTCCGGGGAGGCGCCGACGACAACGGCGCCGATGAGAGCAGTCTGACTTCTTATGGCTTCGACAAGTTGCTGAAACAGGTAGCCGCGGACTCGACCATCAAAGGCGTGGTTGTCCGCATCGATTCTCCCGGCGGCGAGGTCACCGCTTCGGACGACATCTGGCGGCAGATGAACCTGCTGAGCAAGAAGAAGCCGACCGTGATTTCGATGTCCGACCTGGCGGCTTCCGGAGGGTACTATATGGCGATGACGGGCGATTCGATTGTCGCCGAGCCGGGCACGCTGACCGGATCCATCGGGGTAGTCTTCGGAAAGCCCAATCTCCACGGTCTGTATGACAAGCTGGGCATCACCAAGGACTCGATCCAGCGCGGCAAACATGCCGATATCGATTCCGATTACACCTCCCTCACGGCGGAGGAGCGGGACAAGTTGCGGCAAGGCATCGACGAGAGCTACCAGGAGTTCCTGACCAAAGTGGCGAATGCCCGGCACCGCTCGATTGGCGACATCGATGCGGTGGCGCAGGGACGTGTGTGGCTGGGATCCCAGGCCAAGGCCCACGGTTTGGTGGACGAACTCGGCGGGCTGGACACGGCCCTCGACATGCTCAAGAAGAAGGCCAACATTCCCGCGGGCGAACCGATAACTCTGATCACCTATCCGCCCCGCCGGAGCATCTTCGACGTAATTCTGAAGCGGTCGCAGGAAGACATGTTGGAATCCAAGCTGGCGCAGGTATTCGGCCGCTTGCCGTTCCGCGCCTGGATGAAGGGCGGCTACCTGCGACTGATGCCCATCTGGTTTGAGGTGCGGTAGGGCAAGTTAAAGCATGCCCTACCCTCCCAGCACCTCCTGCACCTTCCTGTGGAGTGCGGCTGAGGTGAACGGTTTCTGGATGAACGGCATCTCGGCCGTAAGGATCCCCTGGGTCACAACCGCGCTATCGGTATAGCCCGAGATGAACAGAGTTTTGATCCCCGGACGCGCGGCCCGCATCTGCTGCGCCAGGTCCACTCCGCTCATCTGCGGCATCACGATGTCGGTCAGCAGAAGATCGATCGGCTCCGCAATATCCCGAGCCAACGCCAATGCTTCCGCGCCCGAACCAGCGTCGAGAATCCGATAGCCTTGACGCGCCAGCATGGTAAGGCTTTCGCGGGACCTGCTACCGGGCCGCCAACTGGATGCTGATGGGGCGCACCACGGGACGGGGGAAGGACGATCAGACGGGCCGCCCCAACCGGTCAATCAAGGAGGTGTGGGGCTATCCGCTAACGTCGCGATTTCGCGAGGTATTGCAGGGGGTGGAGGTATGCGGCGCCCGACAGAACATCTGGATGCCTCCCTGGCGGAACTGGAGGCGTTGGTGGAGCAGGCCCGGCCGGTGCTCTCCGCAGAGGGCTATCAGAAGTTGAGAGCCGCCATCCAGACTCTGGGACATGTGACGGAACTGGTGAGCCAGCAGGAAACCACGTTGGCGGCGTTGCGCCAATTGCTGTGTCCGGCGAGCACGGAGAAGACCGCCAAGGTGCTGGAGCAGACGGGCCTCCAGTCGAAGGAAAAGAAAGGTCAGTCGGCGGATCGGGAGCAGACCGACAAGAGTGACTCCCAGGCTCCGCAGAGTCCGGCCGCCGGCCACGGGCGTAATGGAGCCGACGCCTACACGGGGGCGCAAAAGGTTGCCGTTCGGCACGCGTCGTTAAGGAAGGGAGGGCCATGCCCGCAAGGGTGCGGCGGCAAGCTCTATCCGCTGCGCGAACCCGCGGTGCTGCTGCAGATTCACGGGCAAGCGCCCATTGCTGCTACGCGCTACGAACTGGAGCGGCTGCGGGCCACAGTTGCGGGGAGGTATTCACAGCCCAGCCCCCGGAGGGCGCAGGCGAGAAGAAGTATGATGAAGTATGAGGAGACGGCGGTCAGTATGATCGTCCTGCTGCGCTATGGCAATGGGGTTCCGTGGAATCGGCTGGAGGACCTCGAAGCCAATCTGGGGATGATCCCGCTACCGTCATCCACGCAGTGCGAGACCCTAATGGAAGTCACAGTGGTGCTCGAAGTCGTGCTGCAGGAACTGATTCGCCAGGCGGCGCAAGGGGAAGTGGTACACAACGACGATACCGGGATGCGGGTACTGCAATTAGAGCGGGATGCGGAGATTTCCGCCAAGCGGACGGGGACTTTCACCAGCGGGATTGTGAGCATCGTGGAAAGGCGTCGGATTGCATTGTTTTTCACGGGGCGCAAACACGCCGGAGAGAACCTGGCGGATGTGCTCCAGAGGCGGGCAGCGGGGTCACCGCCGCCGATTCAAATGTGTGACGCACTGTCGCGCAATGTGCCCAAACCGCTCCAGAGACTGGTGGCGAACTGTAACGTTCATTATCCGGACTCCGGAATTATCCAGAGCGAATGCATGGGAAGTGCGTAGAACGTGGTAAATCGTTCGTGGGTGTCGTGATAATTCCCTCATGCGAGACTCGTCCAAGATTGCATGAAGGATTTAGTGAGGGTCGTTGACAGTCGCGAGCGCGCAGTTGTTGAGTTGTGGCGAAAGGGCCATCTTTCACCCGGAACGATCGTCATTTACCTTCAGTGGGTCCGGCGGTTCAAAACGTATTGCGACAAGCGGAAACTAGTCGAGACCGAACACCTGACCGCGCTCGGGGTGCGGCGATTCACTCACGCTTATACCGGGCCCAGACTCAGAGGGCACCAGAGCGCCCAGAATAGCCGCAACCTCGCCGGCAATGCACTTCACGCGTGGGCTTGCGCGCTGGGCGCACTGGGTGTGCCATTGCCGCCGTGGCGCGAGAAATGTGCGCCACCGCTGTCACCGTTGATGAAGGAATATTGCCATTACCGGCGAGCACACAATGGGGTCTCAGAAAGCACGCTGGGACGCGATGTCGAAACCGCGTGTGGCTTTCTGGGGCAACTACGGCATGGAACGAAGTCCATTGCGCGGCAACCCTGACAGATGTGGACGCGTATGTGCGGACGCTTGCCACCCGGCTTTCGAAACGAACGGTAGCAGATACCTGTAGTTCGCTCCGAGCGTTTCTCCGATTTCTGCACATGACTGGGAGGCTGCCGTCTGATCTCGCCAGTGGAGTGATCGCACCGCGATACCGACGGACGAGCGGCCTCCACGCACCCTGCCTTGGAAGGACGTGCAGCAGATTCTGCGCTCGATCTCTCGGACGGAAGCTCCAGGCAGGCGTGATTTTGCAATCGTGTTGCTGTTGGCGACGTATGGTCTGGGCGCAGCCGAGGTTCTTGCGATCCCATTAGAGGATCTGGACTGGCGTGCCGGCGTACTGCGGGTCCGCCGGCCAAAAACCAAGGTGTCGATCGAACTTCCTCTGTTGCCCGCAGTTGCAATGGCATTGACCGCATATCTGCGATGGGAACGGCCGCCTGCCAAATCGGTCCAGTCCCTTTTTCTTCGCAAGAACATGCCCTATGAGCCCATAACCAGCGCAGCCATACGATATCGTATCCGGTACTACGCCCGTCTTGCGGGCATTTCGGCCAAAGTGATTGGAGCCCATGCGTTTCGGCACAGCCACGCAAGCAGACAGATTGATTCCGGAGCCAATGTGAAGGTTGTAAGCGATATTCTCGGTCACCGCAGCTCGTCTTCCACCTCTGTCTACGTACGGGTAGCGTTGAAGCGTCTTCGTGCTGTGGCCCTCCCGGTGCCGCGATGAATAACATCTTCCAGGGCCCAGCGGCGGGCGAGTTGCATGCGTTTCTTCAATTCAAGCGGAGCCTCGGTTATGGCTACATGCGCGCGGAGTTTACGTTGCGCGAGTTCGATCGTTTTCTTATCGAGTATGCGGCCAAAAACCGGCACTGGAAGCTCGATCGCGCGGCAATTGCCTGGTTGTCGAGCAAGCCGGGCCGAAAACCGATCAGCGTGTCCTGCGATGCCGCGGTGCTCCGGCAGTTCTACCGATACCTGCGCCGATCATCCGAGCCGGGGAGCACAGCTGAACCGATCTGGCCGCACCTGCCTACCGAGTCCTCCTTTGTTCCGTATGCTCTTTCGGAAAAGGACGTTCTCCATCTCCTGAGGCTCTGCGCTGATCTCAAGCGCCCGCCCTTCCGAGCCGCACTCTACCGGGCGCTGATTCTGGTCCTGTACTGTACCGGAATTCGTTTTGGAGAAGCGCTTCGCCTGCGAATGCGAGACGTGGATACTCGATCCGCCGTTCTCTTTGTAGCCACCTTCAAGGGACGGTCGCGATGGGTCCCGTTTCACCGTTCGCTATCCCGAGAGCCCGATCGATATCTCAGCGCCCGCCTGGCGTACGGGGCATCTGACCGGGATGCACGTTTATTCGTCGGCGTGAACCAACGCAGGCTGCCGGTTGAGACCGCAGCTCGCACTTTCCGTATTCTGTTCAAGTTGGCCGGGTTGAAGCCTGAAAGAGGTCGAATCGGACCAAGCCCTTATGACCTGCGCCACGCCTTCGCCGTTCGCTGTTTGAGCCGATGGTATGGCCAAGGCGTCGACCTCCATGCCCGCCTACCCTGGCTATCGGCGTATATGGGACATGTCGACATCATCGGCACAGAAAAATTTTTGTGGCGTTGGGGATAAGTTCCGGCTGACCGGCGTTCCGTCAGGTCCTGGGTGCTGGATCCTTGCTGTTTAGCCTTGCCGTACTTCTGTCCCACGACCGATCGATGAAAGCGCAGAATGCCGACTGCCTGAATGGATTCCACCGGAGATTGACGTTCATGGTTCCCGGGAGCCGCACGGTTGCTATCCCCGCGACGACAGCTTGCGCTGATCGGTATCCCAGAATACCCGCTGTCCCTTCTGCCGATAGGAGGTGTTCGCCATGTGGCAGGCTACCGCGGTCCCGCACCCGAATTCGACGTTCTCGATGGGCTGCCGGCGGGTGCGTATGCACTCGAATAGGTTCTTGAAATGCTCCTCGGTTCCCTCGCGCTGCTGAGTGAACGTCACCGGCTGGCGCTTGGGCTGTTGCCGGGCGGTGCCCACATCGGCCAGGGGATCGTTCTTGTGTTCGGCGAGAAAGCGCTCCTTGGTGTCTTTCGGCCAACTCTCGAGCGGGTAGCTGTAATCCTCCACCTTGTTGTAAGGCGCCAGCTTCGCACCTTCTTCGGTGAGCTCGATGGTGCCTTTGTCGCCCATGAAACGGACGATCTCGCCGCCATCCCAGTTGGAGACCAGGTTGGCACTCACCTGCACTTGGAACTTGCCGTAATCGTACAGGGTGTTGTGAATGTCGGGGACATCGCGGTCGCCCTTCCACTGGTAGATGCCGCCATTGGCCACGGCGCTCAAAGGGAACTGCACGCCCATGAGGTAGTGGACACGTGAGAGGAGGTGAACGTACTCGTCGCCGGCGATGCCGGTACCGTAATCCCACCAGTTGCGGAACTGGAAGAAGCGCTGCGCGTCGAAGGGACGTTTGGGAGCATTGCCGAGGAACCGCTCCCAATCGACGGTCTGGGGCGTGGCGTCGGGGGGCACGGGGTAGCGCCAGGCGCCGATGGCGCTGGGACGGTAGATGGAGCACTGCACCATGAACACCTGCCCGATTTCGCCCGCGTCGAACCACTGCTTGCCCTTCTGCGTGGACTCCATGCTGAGGCTCTGGCTTCCGACCTGGACGAGGCGGCCGGTTTCGCGCGAGACGCGCGCCATCTCGAGCGCCTCCGGGATGGTGTGGGTCATGGGTTTCTCGCAGTACACGTCCTTGCCAGCCTTCATGGCGGCGATAGCGACGGGCGCGTGCCAGTGGTCGGAGGTGGCCACAATCACGCTGTCGATGTCACCGCGGCCGATCACCTGCCGGTAGTCGCGGGTGGTGGGCGTGTTCGGCTGAATCTCCTGGGCGCGACGGAAGTGGCCATCGTAGAGGTCGCACACGGCCATGATCCGTCCGCCGGCATTCAGGGCGGATTGCATCAACTCGAGGCCGCGGATGCCGGCGCCCACGATTCCGAGCCGCACGGGGCCCGCTCCGGCTTGGGGCGCAGCCTGCGCGCCGGAGACCAGTGCGGCGGCGCCGCTTCCTGCGATGGACGCAGAGAGGAATGTGCGCCGAGTGGCGTTAACAGACGACATAGTACCTCCAACCCAATAGACGGGATTAATGTCTGTCCCGTCACAGTATTGTTGTGTAATGTTATGGTTCAGTACCTCTTCCGCCACTCAAATGCTAGCACTGGAGTTGGAAGGTGTAAATCCTTTTCGGATTCCAATTTCTGCAATTGGCCTTGGCCCTCCTTTATGACCGATCTCTTTTCCGGCAAGCTGCTCGCCAGTTTCGTTCCTTAATGTAAGAGTTCCGGCGACGGGCCCGGTTTCGGAGGCCTTCCAGCCAGGGGTTCCAGCGACGTGTTGTTAGCCAGATGTTGTTAGCCAGGTATCGGACAGCCGCGCTTCGGCGACCGCAGGTCTGCGCGGGCCGTCGATTCCGTCGCCCCCGGAGTGGATCGCGCCATTTGGCCATGCCGAAGCGGTTCGAGACGGCTCAACTTCCGGATGCCCGACTTAACCAACCGGAGCCGGTCAGAAGCTTCCAGCAAAGCCATCTCGGGCCAGTTTCCGATAAGCCGGTTTTCGCGGCCAGTGGCTCAGTTTCCGAGTGCGCCAAGTCGTTCCCAACTAGCCATCCAGTCTCAGCGAGCCCACTGCTGACCCTGCAGCAGCTCGATATACGCTGCGACATGCACCGACCGAACATTCCCGAGCGCGTCAATCCCCGCCCTTCACACCAGCGCGAAGGAGGAGCGGCAGCACGGGCACACGCACCAGCGATGGCTACCGGCGATGGCCGTCATTTTTTCACAAACTTGTCGACGCGCCAGTTGCGGAAGTCCGCCGCATAGATGGCCCCCGTGCTGTCCACGGCGATGTAATGTGGGATATCAATCTTGCCGGGAGTCTTGCCGAACGAACCCAGCACACCCAAAATCTTGCCGTCCAAATCCACCTTGAGAATGCGCGAATTATCGCCGTCGCACATGTAAAGAGCATCTTCGCTCTTCACGTAGTAAAGCCCCTGCGGCACACCGAGATCCGTCCACTTGCCCAGAAATCTACCTTGCTGATCGAAGATCTGCACGCGCTTGTTGACGCGGTCGGTCACATACAAGCGCCCCTTGCTGTCCATGGCAACATCGTGCACCAGATTAAATTCACCGTCGCCGGGCCCTTTGGTGCCCCACTGGCCCAAGTATTCGCCATCTTTGCTGTAGTGAACGACGCGCGAATTTCCGTAGCCATCGGCGACAAAAAAATCACCTTTTGGCCCGAAGTTGAGAGTCGCAGGGCGATTGAACGAGTACTTCGCATGGTTGTCGGCAGCGGGCGCGCCCGTGCCGAGGTTCATGAGCAGCCGGCCTTCCGGCGTCCACTTCATGACGCGGTGAGCCTCCAGGTCAACCGTCCAAATATTTCCATCCGGGTCTACGCGCAAGCCATGTGGCTTCTTGCCAAGAAATTCTGGCCATGCGCGCAGAAACTTGCCGGACTGGTCGAATTGCATCACCGGATGTGGCCCGTCGCTGAAGACCCATACGTTGTCGCTCGCGTCGACATCCACAGCCGCGACTTCACCAAAGTTCCATCCTGCCGGAAGTTGGGGCCAACCCTCCACGACGCGATAAGGCAAGGGCGGGCCCGTTTGAATTTGGGCGCACAAGAACGTGCATATGGCTACTAAGATACCGAGGCATCTCATGTTGGCGATCCTAGCATTATCGCGAGGCCGGCGAGTGTTCATTGGCGGGGATCGAGGTACGAGCCCCGCTGTATTTCGCCATCCCCGCAGTTTATCCAGAGCCCACGCGCTGAGAGCCGTCGCCTGAAGGCGAGGGGTCATGCCATGAAAGTGGGCTTTCTTTCCATTGGGCTCTCGAAAGTGGGACCCGTCGGTCCAGTCTCCAGAAAGCCGGTTTCACGGCCAGTAGCCTTGTTTCCGAGCACCCGTGATACGGCCGGAGTGGCGCGCCGAACCATCGGTAAACGCTGCGCGACTAGTCGTTCCTTTTCCCTTGAGTCGGCCCCAGGGCGCACGTGGTACACCGGCAGTTTCTGGGCGACCGGCAGCGGATCCGCATGTTCACGCCGCAGATGGCGCTGGATGTGCTGCGCGCCACATCACGGGCCCGGCTGAAGTAGCCCTCACTTTGCTGGCGGCGGGGCGGAGCGGAAAAAGTCGATCGATTGGCGCACGTGTTTTACGCCCGCCTCGGCGTTCGATATCCCGTGGCCCTCGCCTTTATAGACAACCAGCCTGGCTGGGCTGCCTGACTTCTGCAGTGCCTCGTAGAACCTCAGATTCTCGTCGTAGCGTGTTTCGTCTTTATCCCCGATCACCAGCAGCAGCGGCGTCTTGATCCGGTCGGCCTGGTAGATCGGCGAGATGCGGCGGTAGAGGTCAAGCGAATCCGCGGGCGTGCGTCCACCGAGGAAGCCCGGAATCGTTTCGTCGCCGAGCGGGTGGCGCATCTGGTAGTGACCGAGCCAATCGTAAACGCCGCCGTGAGCCACCGCGGCCCGAAATGCGCGGGTTTGGGTGAGCAACTGGCCGATGGCGCTCGCGCCGGTGCTGGTACTGTGCAGGAAAAGGCGGTCCGCATCGGCGACGCCGCGGCGAATGAGTTCGTTGACGCCGCTCATCACGTCGTCGGTCAGGACATCCAGCGGATCGCGGTCTTTGGAAGCCCCGATATAGGCCTCGCCAAAAGCGTTTTCAGGGAAGCCATGCACGGCGCGGTGGTCGGGAAAGAAAACCGCGAAGCCTTCCTGCACGAACATGTAATTGCCGAGAACCGGGATATTGAGGTAGCGGTTGCGCCAGCCGGAATACGGATCGACGACCAGGGGAAAATGGTCACCCGTGGAAGGTTTGGCAAGGACTCCCACCAATTCCTCTCCATGCGCGTTGTGCCAGCGGACCACTTCCTGCGTTCCCGGATTCCATTCCGCCGCCTCCGGGTTGGGTTCCGCCAACACGCGGACGGCGCCCGAGCGATCGCGGATCCAGATCGTGCCAAAGTGCCGCTCATCGGTTTCCAACCACGCAAGCATGTCCTTGGCGGCGGCCAGTCCACCCTGCCATCGCAGAGCGGGCCCTTTTGAGACGACCTCGAAACGGCCATCCAGGTGTAGGCGCCCGACAGGTTCATCGGCGCCGTCTATGCCGATCACCCACAGAGAACTGGAATCGGCTGCCCACTGAAACGCGCTTACCGGCATGCGCGAAACGGGTTTGGCGGCCGCGCCCGGTTCACCCGTGGCGAGCATGAGCAGGCTGGGGCCGGCCGGACGCTCCGCCCCCAAGTAGGCCACGCGTTTGCCATCGGGCGAATTCTTCTCGCTCGACCGCGCTGCTGCATCCTGCGGAGGAGGGGTGTGGTGGGCGTGCTTCGGTTTGGAGTTCGGCGCGGTCGAGACCTCCCACCACTGGGTGCCGACTTTGTACCAGAGGCGCGACCCATCCTGCGAGAATTCCAGGAGCCGCGGCGCAATCAGCCTCTGCATCTGGATTTCAGGCTGCGCCCCGCAGAAGACCGGGAGCAGGGTGAGCGTAAGAGCAAGCTTGCCGTAAGTCAATCGAAGCCATGGTAGCAGTTGACGAGCAGCGGGTTCCGTCACGGCGATTCTTGACCTATTCCGGACGAGTTTGCCGAACTTCGATTTGGAAGTGCTTGGACAGGATTTCACGTGCTGGGCTCCATTGACATCGGAGACGGCGGGGCCAGCCGCCCGCCCGACCTGAGGGCCCGATAGAAGCCGGCCAGCATCGCATCGGAGTGCGTGAACTCGTGAAAGACATCGACGACGAGGATCGCGTCGAGGGACGATTCCTTCAGTCCGGGGTCGTCCGGCGCACCGCGAATGGTCTCAATCTGCGCGATCTTCTCCAGCTGCGCGCGGTCAGCGATCCTTTTCAAGCCGGCCTCATCGAGATCCTGGGCGAAAACCTTGCCGGCAGGCCCCACGCGCGGCGAGGCGAAACGTGAAATACCCGTCGCCCGCGCCCACATCGGCGACAGCGCTTCGTAGCCCGTCGCGGACGGGTTAGAATCGGCCTTCGAGAATCACGCCGCCTTCGAGGATTCCCTTAAAGCCGCCCTTTGCTTCCTTGACGTCGTAGTTGTACTTGACCCCGCCGTCCGCTTCGACCGCAAGCGAAAGGCGTTGATTGAAGTCGAACAGCTTGAGCCGGAGATTGGCGGCTGCGCCAGTGTTGAGGTCGGAAAAGCCGTCCTGCTTCATCCCGGCACCGACGAAGAAGTACGGTTTGATTTCCAGTCGGTTGGTTTCGATCAATCGGAACGGCAACTTGAGCTTGGCGTCGAGGGTGAACTTGCCGTCGTTCGTCATGCCCTTGTCGATGTCCAATTGCAGAGGGGCGGGCAGGAAGACGGGCCAGACTAGTTTCTTGCTGAAGGTGAGCTTGAATGGCTGGTCCTTCTCCAGGGGACTGAAGGTGAACTTGCTTTCGAATTCGAAGGCCTCGGAGCTGACGGTGCGCGCTTGCGGGAACCGCTGGCTGGGAGGAATGAAGTCGGGGTTTGTGGGGCCGAATTGCTGCGAGATCAGACCGGGCGAGAAATTCGGCGAGGCAATGGACGTGACCCGGCGGCGGAGGTTCACTTCGGTGACGCCGTCGGCGACCTGGTACAGCTTGCCGAAAGTTCGCTCGCCGGCGATGCCGTCGACGCTGATTTTCGCCTTGGCCTGAAACTCGCGCAAGCGGGCTTCCGTTTTGGGACCGAAGATTCCGTCGGGTACGAGCGGGATGGTGGGGCGGCGCATGTGGAAATTGAGGCCGGCCTGGAGTTCACTGACGTCGGTGCCGCTTGAGCCTTGGCTGAGCTGACTCGGCATAGGGTTCGATCTCCTTTCTCACTAAAGATCTCAACCAAAATGACAGGAGGAGTCTAGCTTAGAACGGTATCTGATGCAAGCATCGTCAGTCTACATGTCGTCAGTCTACAACTGGACGACGCTCCTCGTCCTTCGACATTGTATGTGCGTAGTATGGCGCACATACAGATAGAATGCAATAGTTCTGTTGGTGCGTTTCGAATCGCCGCCGACCCAGCACGATGCGCAGCCGGCGGTTTCGGTTCGGCGGGCGCCCTTTCCCGCCCCCCGACGCTTCCAAACTTCCCTGCGCGCGCGCGGAGGTTCTCGCGAGAACCTCGCGAGAGCGTCACGAAAGCGCCCAACGCACGGTTTGACGGGCCTTGCGCGCGTTTCGCGACCATGTTTCTGCGATGAAAAAGATGAGACAAGGTGAGACACTTTTGGGGGTTTTGGCAAATCCGCTAGCGGGCTGGCCGGAGCCCCAAAGTCGGCCCGGCGACGTCTCGAACGTCTCCGGACGGGAGGAGTTGGCACTCCTCACGAACTGGTCATTACTCCGCGAGCATTCCAAGGCAAACGGCACCCGCGGCGTGATCGTCGCCGTGCGATCCGTGCACCGCGCCTCGTTGCGGCGCGAAGACGTCGGGGGACGAAGTGCCAGGCGCCGGGGATGGCGAACGGGCGATGACGGTTGCATGGCGGCAAAGCATCGGGCCGCGGACGGCGGAAGGGCTGCAGCGCTCTCGATCGCCGCAAGCCTCACAAAGCTTTTGGGATCGTAGTGGGGGCGCTCAATTGTAGATTGGCACCTTGTGGTACGCGCAGTCCCTCACGCTCCTGCCGGCGCCTGTCGTAAATCAGGGTCCTGGTGATGTTGCTCACGCCCGAATCGGCGGCGGCACGAGCGGAACATTATTATCAAGGCAAAGAAGCGTATGGAGGGGCCTCCTCCCCGGTGCCTCGTACTTCTGGCGCGCGCGTGTGCGCGTCCTCCGTCCGCTGGAACTGCTCCTGGAGTCTCGCGAGCGTGTGGAACTCGTATTCCACACGTTCCAACTCGCGCTGTTTCCGTTCAATGACGCCAACGAGCCGCCGTGACCATAGGAGTGGCTCTGCGGCTACCGACAATGATCCCGCGCAGAAAGGAAGCACAACGCTAAGCATTGCGAACACCGGCAGGGCAATCGCTACATAAGGATTAGGAACGGAACGAAGAATAGCCAGCGTCAGCAGGAGTAGCACGACGGCTGCCGAGCTCCCGGTTGCAATTCGGGACAGAAGACGTGACGGCTTGCGTGTGGACCCGACGAAGGCGGCTATGATCGCGCGAAAAAAGTAAAACTCCCCTAGAGATATTCCAAGCGATACTGCCGCCGAGAGCCACGGCGCGAATGAAATCCACGATTGAAGCACGAAGAATTGCCCAACGGCAGAGAGCAGGACAGCTCCCACAGCGCCTACAGATAGCATTCTCCCGGCTTGATATTCGTGCTCGATCACAAAAGGCTCTCCGCTTTTCAAACCACCGGGTTCATGCCTGTACGCGTATTCCATTGAGAACTGCTCTCGTAGATGCATCAACTCTTCATGAATGAACGCCCGTCGTCTATCTGCGAGCGCGACCGCTCCGAAGAGAGACGCTTCGTACCCCGGTTTCGTCGCGGCGAATGACACAACAGTTTGAAAATTCGGCCGATAATCTAAACTCTCCCGTCGTCGAGGTCCTCTCTTGACGACGTAAAGGGTTGGCAGGCCGGCAGCCAAAATGACGATCAAAACCACAACTTCTCTGCTAACCTGTGCGGCGGCTCGGTTCAGCACAACGCTGTTGACGACCCCATACGACAGGGAGAACAGGAAGATGCAGGCATATAGGAGCAGCCTTGTGGGCCGATCTTTCGTATATAGTGCGAGAAGTTCGTCAACCATGGCCGCTCACCTTTTTCGAAGGAAAAGAAAAACAAACAACTTTACAATCAGGTCCGCTGCGAACAGAACATGGACCCCGAGGTAGCCCCAATAGTGGACTTCTTCGATACGAGCAGACTTGTCGCGTGGATACCCGGCCTTCTCCATTTCGTGCAAAATCAAATATGTGCTTGTGGTCAAGAAGCTCCTGAACGGATTCAATCGCTTCGTCGGCATCGAGCAAAAGGGTGGCCGTGGTCGCCCGGAGCGAATGCGGCGAGTATATGCACTGTTTCACCTTTTTCCGGACGGAAGTTCCACCTCTTGAACGGCGCCGGGGAGTCGTTCCAAATACGCCATGAGTAGCCGGTTCATGGACCGTTCCGTCATGCGCCGGCCGGCCAGGTGCTCACCTTTGGAACTGCCTGGCCAATGCGCAGCATCAGCCAGAGCCAAATAGCAGAGGGCACGGCGACCTTGATCCATCGGGGCCAGTCAGCAGCAAACAGCAGTCCGCGAGTCTCAGGTTGGTTTCCAAGTCCCCCTGTCCCCCTTTCCCCCTCCCCGGCGTTTTCAAACTCCCCTACGCGCGCGCGAGGCCTCGCGAGAGCCTCACGAAAGCACCGAACGCACGGTTTTGACGGGCCTTGCGCGCGTTCGCGGCCATGTTTCTGCGATGAAAAAGGTGAGACAAAGTGAGACACTTTTGGGGGTTCTGCAAATCCGCTCGCGGGCTGGCCGGAGCCCCCAACTCGGCCCGGCTACGTCTCCAGTGGCTGCGAACGTCTCCGGACGGGAGGAGTTGGCACTCCTCACGAACGGGACATTACTCCGCGAGCATTCCAAGGCAACGACGCCGACGGCGTGATCGTCGCCGGGCGATCCGAGCACGTCGCCTCGTTTGAGGGCGAAGACGCGTCGCGGGACGCGCTGCCAGGCGCCGGGATGGCGAACGGGCGATGCCGCCTGCATGGCGGCAAGATTTGCGCAAACGAGATTTATGCACGCCACAGATAGCAAGCCCATGTCCAGGCAGGTTTCCGGTAACCCCACATATCCGGCCAATCTCTGCTCATTTTCCAGGTGGATCGAGTTTGCGAACTTCCGACAGGATTTTGGTGAGGCGGTTGGAGAGGTGGTCGAGGCAGCGGCGCGGAGCGCCGTCCGGCAAGGTGCGCCGGAACATCTCGACTAGGTGTTGAGTGGCGCGCAAGGAGTCCACCACTCCGTCCAAACCGGCGTGGGCTGAGACAACCTGTGCTCTCGGCTGAGGTGCGAGATGGCGGGGTTCGGAGCGGGCCGCATGGAACTCGCGTTGCAGATCAGTCAAAGCGATATCGAGGTACAACATGGTCATCTCGGGCGAAGCGTGCCCGAGTAACTTCATGATGGAAAGGAACTCTACCCCGGAGCGAAGCATCTCGCTGGTATAGGTGTGACGGAGTTGGTGGGGGACGATGCGTTTAGCGATGTCTGCCTCGGCACATACGGAATGGAGGTATCTGCGGAGTTGGCGTATCAGGGCTTCCCGGGTGCTCGAACGAGCCAGCAAGCGGCCATCAGCGGGCAATGGATCCAAGGAGCGGAAGAAGCGGAGACGCTGGACCAATTCACACACGAAAGAGTCTACGGGGACCATCCGCTCTGTCTTCAACTTGCCGAGTGGCACATGAATCGCCCATTGATCCGTGCCGGAGGCGTGGAGGCAATCGAAGGAAAGGTCGGCGGCTTCACCAATTCGCATGCCGGTGTGACGGAGCAATAGGAAGACGTTGGCGCACAGATCGTTGCGGCGCAGCAGTTCTTGCTGGAGGAGTTGATCCTGCTGCATGGAGAGGGCGCGGGGCAATCGTCGCGGAGGGCGGGGAACATCTTGGCGACGGAGGAGTTGGGCGAGTTCGGGAAGCTGCGCGCTGGAAGCCAGTTCGGCGAGAATGCCCCGTAGGAATATGAGTCGACTGATGTAGGTTAGGTTACCGGCGCCAGCGGGGGAACGCGGGAGCGCAGCTTGGCCATCCAGCCGAGGATGTGCGGATCGCGGCGCAACTGATTGAGAGCAACAATCTCGGGATGATCGGCGCCGAGATAGATGAGAAAGTTGCGGGCCGTGCCACGATAGAGACGAGTCGACTCGGGGGCCAGTGCGGCACCAAGAGAGTCGACCGCGCCTGCGAACAGGTGGGCCAAGGGATGGTGTAGCGGAGCCTGGCGCGAAAGGTTCATGATGGCATCACCGGGATCGGCCGGATGTGCTGAGCGACGGCGCGGGCATACTGCTGGTAGACTTCGAGCGGAGTAACGTGCACGTAAATGAGGGTGGTCTGAATGTGGGCGTGCCCCATGAGCCGCATGAGCGCCGGCAGGCTGACGCCGCCGCGCAGCATATCCGAGGCGAAGGTGTGACGGAAGCGATGCGGGTTGGCGAGTATCACGCCGGTGGTCTGGCGGTGATAGCGGAACAGGGAGCGGAAGCCCGCCGGCGTCATGCGGGCTCCACGGGCTGGGCCCTTGAGAGAGACAAATAGAGGGGCCGTTGGGGCATCGGGCCGCTCCAGCCGCAGATAGTGATCCAACAGTTGGACGGCTTCTGGAGCCAGGGGCAGCAAGCGCGGCTTATTGCCCTTGCCGGGCACGCGGATCTGCGCCTCCGGCAAGAGCAGGTCATCCCGGTTGAGATCTCTCACTTCTTGCGACCGCAGGCCCTGCAAGAGCATCAAGCCCACGATGGCCAGGTCGCGTGAGGTATGGAAGCTGGACCAGAATCGCGCCACCTCGTCTACGGACAGCGGCACGATGGTCCGTTTGGGCTCTCTCACCCGGAGGCGGCTCACCGCGGGGGCCGGTCTGCCGAGACCCATGGGCGCACGCCGCCAGTAGCTCACCTGCAGCCCCGGAGCAATCTGACTGGGAGCGCCCGGGAAGGTGGCGCGCAAGGCGCGGTCAGCGACGGCCACGCGTTGATTGATGGTGGAACCGCAGAAGGCTGGTTCTTGTGCGGACTGAAAGCGCACGTAGTCCAGTAAGGTGGACTCGGTGAGTGCCTCTGGCACAATCACATCGGTGTGATGAACGCTTTCCCACCATCGGATGAAGTGCAGCAAGTGCTGGGCATAGCTTCGGAGCGTGAGGTCCGCGACACGGCGGAGGCATTCGAAATCCAGATAGCGGTTGACCCATTCGACCTCGCGGCCGGTGGTCTGCTCGACGACGCGGAACGGGCTACGTGCGGGATTAGGGGTGGGTTGGTGAACGACTCGGAATTTCATGGGCGGGCGTCCTCCATCAGGGATCGGAACTGGGGTGCGTCGCCGCCTGCGAGGAAGAAGCTGTTGGGATCGTGGCCCTCGGGCAGAGAGACGTGGCAAACCGTGATGCTACGTTCCCGGAGACGTTGTGAGAGACACTGCGTCGCCTGCTGGCCGCTGCCGTTGGGATCGGCATCGAATGCCAGATAAACTGTGCGGGGACCGTCACACAGTTGCCGGAACTGGCGTACATTCAGATGGGTTCCCAGCGAGCAGGTGACGTTGGGAAAACCGGCCTGCCACAACACGGCGTAGTCGAACAGGCCCTCGACGAGAATCACTGCCGGATATCGGCGGGCTTGCTGCCATGCGTACAAACCGCCTTTGGCGCCCGGCAAAAAACGATGCGGTGTCGCCGAAGCCGACAGGCTGCGGCCATAGAGGTTACCTTCCAGCGGAAACACCACGCGATGCGTGTAGGCGTCGTAGCCGACAGCCGTGACCAAACCGGCTTGCTGTAACGCCTGAAGCGGATAGCCCAACTGTGTCAACCAGCCTCGCAAGCAGCCGCCGGGCGCGTAGCCGATCTGCATCTGTTCGATCAGTTCCGGGGAGCGGATTCCGCGTTGATACAAATAGGCAACCGCCTCGCTGTGGCGGTGTAGCTGCATGCGATAGAAATCTGCCGCTTCGTGCAGCAACGGCGGCAAGCCACGAAATTGATGGAGCAGCGACAGCGCTCGTGGAAACTTCACCTGGTGATACAGTTCGGCAAAGCGGATCACGTCACCGCCGCGACCGCAGCCATAACAGTAGAACAGGCTCTTGCGGGGGTCCACGAGAAAGCTTGGTTGGTGATCGTCGTGTAGCGGACACAGTCCCATTAATCGACCGCGGCTCAGTTGTCGGGTCGCTTGCCAATCAAGAGCTTGCAGATAGTCCAGCAGAGGAATCTGCTGTTTCAACTTGGCGATGGCCTCGCAAATCATGGACTTCTTGCCTCCCGGGGCAGAATACGGGAGATCGAGGTCCAATCCCAGGCAAGGATGGTGGGAGACGTGGAGGCACTCCAGCCAGTAGCCTGCCAGAGTTTCGCCGCCAGCAGGGCTCCCAACTGCAGCAAGCGCCCGGCCCACCGTCGCACCGTCGACGGGTCTGGCGACCGTGACGCGTCTCGGACGTCCGGAACCGATCGCTCCCAGTTACTGTCCGATTGCCGCAACCGCTCCCAGGTTTTTTGTCGGCAGTGGAGGCTGTAGGTCCCAGACGGCGGCGACCAATCGGGCAGCACCGTGAATGTCTTTTGGCACGGGCGACAGAGTCCCCGTCGAATCCAGATCTGTTCGTGACATTCATCATGTGCTGGCTTAAGCCGGCGTCCGTGGCCGATGATCGTCCGATTGCCGCAGAACGGGCATAGTCGGGGTAGCAGCGTGAGGGGGACCTCCGTCACCCCGGCGGGGTCTTGTCTTCGGCTTCAGGCAGTGCGATAAAAAGAATCACGGCTGGCGTGAAGGCCCGCCGCTGACCGTTCCCTGCCAAAGTTTCGATCTGCTGTCGGGCCTTCACCCTCCGACATAGTCAGTTTCGAACGAAAAAAGAATACTCCTTTGCACTGGCCCTGGCGAGCCCCCACTCATGAGATTGGCCGGTTTAAATCCACATATCATTCCCTTACCGTGAGTGCCGCTAATCTACGAGTAGGGCATAAAAACCGGCCAATGTTCTGAGTGAGGGCTCGCGGCGAACGTCGGAAAGTAGTATTCTTTTTTCGTTCGAAACTGACTATGTCGGAGGGTAAAGGCCCGACAGCAGACGCAGAAGAGATCGAGACAGTGGATGCAATTGCGCTTCCGTCCCCGTCTGGAAAGCTGACGAATCAGCAGATCCTTCTTGGAAAACATCGCGACCCCATTGAAGTCATCAGAGGCTACCCGGACGATGAATGGGAGCAATTCATACGCGAGTGGGCGGAAGGCCTGCAAGGGAAGTATGGGGACGTTCGCCGTGCCAGCGGCGCCGGCGACAAGGGAAGGGACATCATCGGTTACGTTGTATCCGTAAACGCCGGTGGCCCCTGGGACAATTATCAGTGCAAGCACTATGATCATGCGCTGCACCCATCCGACCTTTTGGAAGGAACTCGCAAAACTCTGCTACTACACATTCGAGAAGAAATATACGGTTCCCCGCGCGTACTACTTCGTAGCGCCGCGGGGTGTTGGTCCCGAGGCCCTTCGGTTGTTGGAGAACCCGGAGGAATTGCGGTCGGGCCTGATTTCACAGTGGGATAAAGGTGATCTGCTGAAGATTGGGAAAAAAGAGGTCGCGCTGCAAGGCGAACTGAGAAAATACGTGCAGACTTTTGATTTCAGCATCATAAAGGATCTCCCACCCTCGAGAATCATAGAAGAGCACCGTGAAACCCGGCACCATGCTGCTCGCTTCGGCGGCGGCCTCGTTCGCCTGCCTCCCGACAAGGCTGACGTACCCGCTGAAATCAGCCAGGATGAAATCCGGTTTGTAGAACAGCTCCTCGAAGCGTATGGTGACCACGTATCCAAAGAATTCTCGATGGATGACCTCAAGGACCATCCAAATCTGAAGAAACATTTCGACCGGCAGCGGACCCACTTCTACCTTGCCGAACTGCTGCGAAATTTCACTAGGGACAATATTCCAGAGGACGGTTATTTCGAGCGGCTTCAGGAAGCCATCTATGATGGTGTGATCGATACGGCGGAAGAGCAACACGCCGATGGCCTCGAACGGATCAAGAAAACCATCGCGGTCGCCAGAACCCTGCAAATCGATAGCCATCCACTCAAGGAGTGCCTGGAGGGCTATCACAGAAGCGGTGTCTGCCACCAGCTGGCGAATAAGGACCGACTGATATGGGTGCCATGAGCGCTGCGGGACCGTTCAATTCCCCACTGGAATGCGGGCTTCGCACGCTCGTGCTGCTGGCCTCGGCGCAACCAGCCGCGTGCGACCTGCAGAGGCTTGTGTTCTACGATTACCTTCTGGTTCACTCCGGCGATGTTCTCGGTGGACCGGACAGCATTCATCCGCCGACCCCGCTACGTTCCGGGGAAGCGCTGGTGCGGCGGCACTGGATCGAACGCGGCCTTTTGCTGATGATTAGCCGTGAACTTGTGATCCGCACGTTTTCCCCTCAGGGTATCGTGTACCAAGCGTCGCCGCTGACATCGACATTTCTCGGGTACATGGAAGAGCCCTACACCAAGAGGCTACAGGAGAGGGCGCAGTGGGTCATCGAACGCTTCGGCGGCTACTCCGACCATGAACTCGTGGAGTTTTTCAAGGCCAACCTGGACCGCTGGGGCGGTGAGTTCATCCGCGAAGAAATGCTTGAGGACGAATTGTGATGAAGACCGGCCTTCAGCTCCGATCACTGCGGGTCACTGGAAAGGCCAAGGAGCCCGCGGAGCTTGCCTTCGGTCCAGGTCTCAACGTCGTATCCGGCGCGTCGAGCACAGGCAAATCCTATATTCTTCAGTGCATAGACTTCGCATGCGGCGCCGGGACAAGGCCAAAAGTGATCGATGAAAGCGTCGGTTATGAGACCGTCGAACTGGAATTGCAGGATGCCACCGGCAACCGCCACAAACTGGAGCGTAGTCTCAAGGGTGGAGACGCGCGCCACTTCGTCTCTGACGGCAACGGGTGGAAGGCGGCGCAGGCTCCAACTCTGAGCGCGAAGCACAGCGCCACCGATCCGGAGACAATATCCGGCTTCCTGCTGCAATTGTCATCCCTTTGGGGAAACAAGGTTCGGACAAACTCGGCGGGCAATTTGATCTCGCTCAGCTTCCGGGACGTTGCACACCTCGTCTTCGTGGACGAGAAGAGAATCATAGAGGATAGATCGCCGATTTTTTCGGGACAGAATTCCCTGGAGCCGAAGGAGGCCAGCGTATTTAACCTGTTCCTGACCGGCGTGGACGACAGCAGCGTCATAGCGCATGAGACCAGGAAGGAGAGTCAGCAGAAGAAGAAGGCGCAACTGGAGTTGCTCGATCGCATGATAGGTCGCACAGAGGAACAGCTCTCAAAGGCCGACAAGGAGCTGAGTACGGTACCCGAAAGGAAGAAGCGCGTCGAAGAGGCGATTGCCACCCGCACGGAGGTGATTACTTTCAACCAGAACGAGATTGCAAGTCAACAGCAGCTCCGACAGAGTGCGTGGAACACGGTACAGCAGGTAAGCGCCAGGCGCAACGCGACCCAGCAGCTTAAGACCCGCTTCAACGTGCTGGAGCAACACTATAACAACGATCTCGCGCGACTGAAGGCAATAATCGAAACCGACCACTACTTCTCCCAATTGCGAGAAGTCCGGTGCCCATTGTGTGGCGCGGCCGTGGAAGATCACGATAGCAGTTTCCACCCTTCCGATGAATCGGGAGACCTGAAGAGCCTTCGCGTAGCGTGCAAGGAGGAAGTCCGGAAAATCCAGGCCCTTCTAAGGGATCTTCTGGGCACCACGTCCCAGCTTGACGGCGAGTTGTCCTCCCTGGAAAAACAGCATCAGGAGCAACTCTCCCTTTTTCAGGACGCCAGTGCCGTCATTGAGCGAGAACTGGCGGCCGCGCGCGAAACAGCTCCAGAACGAGCTCACGGAACATATGGAACGTCGAGACGCGCTGGCCTACGTCGAGATGTTACAGGAAAGACTTCAGACGCTACAACAGGAGCGGGATGAAATCGCTAAGGGCAAGCGCAAAAATAGTTTCACAGATTCGGGCGAATTGTGTAGTTCCATCGCGGAATTACTTTGTCAGGGGTGATGCGGAGGGAAGAGATCAGTTGTGGGTCGGGCTTGAGATGGGTTTGATACTCGTTTCGGTCGAGATAGGCGGTCACGGCCAAGCCAGTTGTGGTGCTGGTGGTGCGAATGAAGTTGAGCATTTTTTTGTAGCTTT